>DATFSG010000084.1:0-20017 GCA_035262765.1 Gaiellaceae bacterium
ACCAAAGCCGGCGGCCCCCACGGCTGCCGCGAACACCCCTAAGTGCACTCATCTGTACTGCTCCTCCCAGTCGCTTCCGGGCAGGAGCGCGCTCCTACCCCAGCCTGTTAGACCTCCAAGAGGAGTCGTAGAACGACGCAGAAGGGCGGGAGCCGTTCGATGGGCTGGACCCGCCCATCCTTAGGCCTAAACCCGTTCAGGCTGGCTGAACAGAGCCGCCGGACCGGGGGTGCCACGCTCTTTTCCGCAGTCGGCGGGCACGACGCCGGGCTCCGACCTTCGCGACCCGCGTCGACAACCACTACAGCCCGGAGTCACTCGAACGAGGGACTGTCACCGAACGCTGCGTGGCCGATTTCTGTGTCGGCAAGCGACACCCCTCGCCATGACCAAGCCCCTCCGCCTCCTCCTCCTCCTCCTCACCGCAGCCGTCGCGAGCGTCGCTCTCGGCGGCGCGGCCAAGGCCTTCGCCTGCGGCAACAGCGCCGGCTACTCGTACGCCGGTGTCGGTGCTCCGGACAACGCCTACGGAATCTCGGCGATGATCACTCCGGTCGACGCGCTCAACGCCTTCGACATCCTCGACGGCCACGTCGCGGGCTGGGTTGGCGTCGGCGGCCCGGGCGAAGGCCCGAACGGCTCGGACGAGTGGCTGCAGGTCGGCTATGCCGGCTTCCCGGACATCACCGGCAGCGACATCTACTACGAGGTGACGCAGCCCGGTAGCTCCCCGACCTACCACCAGATCTCCGCCGGCGTCGGCTTCGGCACGGAGGCCAAGATGACCGTGCTCGAGATGCACGGCCGCGCGAACTGGTGGCGCGTGTGGGTGAACCACAAGCCCGTCTCGCCTCCGATCCACCTGCCCGACAGCCATGACCGCTGGATGCCCATCGCGACGGCCGAGGGCTGGGACGGCACCATCCACGGCACCGGCGCGTGCAACACCTTCCTCTATCGCTTCCGCCGCGTGTCGATCGCCCATGCTCCGGGCGGCGGCTGGCACCAGCTCACCGGCGGCTACCCGATCCACAGCGCCGTGACCCGCCTCCAGCGGGCCTCCGGTTCCGCGCGCTTCTTCGCGGCAGAAGGCCGGGCGGCCTTCGCAGCCCTCGGCTCTACTGGCTGATCTCGGACCGGCGTACCGAGGGGCGAAACCCCTCACGCGGGCTACGCAATTGCCGGTGGCGGAGCTTCGGCGAAGGTCTACGAGTCTCGGCTCAGATCGCGCAGGTCAACCCGTCGTTGTTCTCAGCGGTCACATCGCGGCCTGGGTTGCTGTGGCAGGTCGGTTACTCGGCCTTCCCGGGCATCGCCGGCAGCGACGTCTACTACGAGGTCGAGCAACCCGGTCACTACCCGACCTACCACCAGGCGGCGACGGGCAGCAGATGTTGAGCGAGCGCTTCGCCGCTACTTCTTGATCCAGATCGGTGTGCCGAGGGGCGCTAGCGCCTTCAGCTTCCGCGCGGTCTGGTTCGAGACACGCACGCAACCGTGCGAGACGGCCTGGCCGAGCAGCTGTGGCTCGCTCGTGCCGTGGATGCCGACGACGCCGCCTCCCGGCCACTCTGTGAGCTTCGAGTAAGCGCTCGTCTCGACGGCGAAGACGCCGAGGAACGTGTCGTGGTACGGGACGAACCGGGCCGCGACGAAGAAGTGCCCGACCGGCGTCTCCCTGCCCGGCGCGCCGATGGCGACCTTCGCATGCCACTTGTGCTTGCCGAAGCGGTAGAGGTCGATCGTGCGGTTGATCAGGTTGACGACGATCTGGCTGTGCGTCGGATGGAGCGACACGGTCTTGGCAGGCACCCAGCCGTAGGTGCCGTTCGGCCGCATCGGGATGCTGACCCGGTACCAGGGCTCGCCGTCGCTGCCGGTGGCCACACGCACCGCGAACATCTCCTGCGGGCGGTAGTCGGACCGGAACTGGTGCATCACCCTGATCACGTGCGCCTTCGGGTTCGGCGCGACGCGAACCGGATCGGATCTGGTGAGCATCGGTCCCGCCGCCGGGAAGGTCTTGACGACCGGAATCTTCGGCTTCGTGGGGGTCGTCGTGGTCGTGGGCGCCGTGGTAGTGCCCGTGGTGCCGGTCGTCGACGTGCCTGTCCCGCCGGCCAGCGCCCGGGTCGGCAGCACGACTGCCGCGGCAAATCCAGCCACGGCAAGGAGAACGGAAGCTACGAGGACCCGGCGACTCACGACGTTGCGGCGTAGATCGTAGCCGCGGCGGGCGTCGACGGCTTCCACTGGGGAAGGGTCGCGCGGACGGTGGTACCCCCGCCGGGGGCCGTCTCAATCTCGACGGCGCCGCCGAGCAGCCGCACGCGCTCGGAGATGCCGGCGAGGCCGAGGCGATGCGCGTCGAGCTGTCGCGGGTCGAAGCCGCAGCCGTCGTCGGTCACCGCGAGGTCGACGAAGGTGCGTCTGCTGCGCAGCACCACCGAGACCTTCGCGGCCTCGCTGTGCTTGCGCACGTTCGACAGCGCTTCCTGGACAACGCGGAAGAGGACGATCTTCTGGGAATCGCTAAGACTGGACAGGTCGCCCTCGACATGGAGGTCCGGCTCGATGCCGGTCGCACTCTCGAGCGCGAGCAGCTCGCCCTCGACCGCGTCAGCAACCGGCCGGGCAACGGCCGTCGTCGAGCGGATGGAGTGTGCGATCTGGCGCAGGCTTTCGTCGAGCGCGCCGAGCCGGGCGTGGACGTCGTTGAAGCGCCCGCGCACACGCTGCTGGAAGTCGTCGGGGACGACTGCCGAAATCTGATTCGACGCCGTGCGCAACTCGTCGGCCAGCGCCACGATCTCCTGCAGCGGCCCGTCGTGCAGGTCGAAGCCGAGACGCAGAAGACGCCGCTCGCCGGCAGCCACGAGGTCGTGCTCGCGCTGCACTCTCCGGTCGAAGAGAGAGACACGCTCGAGCAGCGGCGCGAACGCGGTCGCAGCCTCCTCGACGTACTCGTCGAGATCCTCCGATTCGGCGCCCCGTCCGCGCGCGACGAGCGCGGCGTACGGGCGATCCCACCGCTCGACGACCCTGACGTGCACCTGGGGTGAGCCGGCGATCACGCCGTCGAGTGCAGCCTTGGCCACCTCACGCAGGCGCCGACTTCGCGGTGCCTTGCCGTGCGAGACGAGACAGGTGGTCGAGCCGCCCGCGTCGAGAATCCAGAGCGAGCTTGCGGCGGCGGGTGCGAGCTCGACGAGCAGGGCGAGCGCGAGCTCCGCGGCGCCCGCAGGCGGCAGTTGCGCGAACTCCTTGCTCGCGAGCGCGCGGCGGAAGACCGCGAATGCCGCCGCCGCGGGTGGCACGCCGAGCTCGTCGGCCGCGGCCGTGACCGCTGCGCGTGCCTCCCCCGGCTCGAACCGGTGCGCGACCGCGACTGCGGCGATCGCGTCGCCGAGGAAGTCGAGAGCAGCCCCTTGACCCCAGCCGTCGGCCAACCGCCGGGCCCGCACCTCGCACGCACGGAGGGCGGAACGCACATCCGGGGGGAGAAGCGCGGTGCCCGTGGGGCGTGGCCCTCCGGCGCCGATCGCCGCCGCACGGGCGATCAGCTCCGAGGCCAGAGTCGTACCAACGGGCGAGACGACCCCCCGGCCCGCCGCAGCGTCCACAGTTTCCACAGCTGCATTGTGCGTTCAATGAACGTGCCGAACAATGATCCACTTGGCCCAACCGTCGATCAGCTTCCTGAACGCCCCTGGAACGGGTGATCTGGGTCGCTGTGAGACGGGCTCTGGGGAAATGCGCTGCCTTTTCGCAGCGCTCAACGAAGCCGCCTGCGCGGTTACGGACCCTCAGCCCTGTTTACAACCGAGACACTTGAACGCAGCGGTCAGGTCGTGCACCGGTCAATCCACAGCTGCGGATTGCCAGCGCCGTGTTCATAAATTGAACGAAGTTCAGTCGTGTTCACGGACGACGACGTCCGCGAAGACAAGCCTGTCACCCTTTTCGACACCCACCTCCGCGGCCCTTCCCGCGGGCAGCTCGAGCGAGGCGACGGCGCTTCGCGCGCCTCCGACGCGCCAGGGCGCGAGGCGGTGCCTGACGCCGACGACGGTGCGGTCGCGGGCGAGGAAGACGGCGTCGATGGGGAAGCGCATGAAGAACGTGTGCACCGAGCCGGCTCGGTCGATCAGCATCCCCTCGCCGGGCTCGAGTCCGTCCCGCCCGAGCAGACCGCGAGCCCGGCCGAACGCGGTCTCGGGGACCTCGCAGCGCTCACAGACGACTTTGCCGTCCTCGGTCACGACCCGGCAGGTCGACGACGCAGCAGCCATCGGCTTCCCTCCTGACTCCTGAACCCTGGCAACCAGCGATCCTGGCCTCCCCGTAGACGTAGTAGAAGATGGCCCACAAGATCCAACCAAGAGCGACGATGAAGAAGGCCCAAAAGAGCCAATAGAAGAACTTGCCGGCTCGCCAGGAGGGCCTTGCTCCAGGCGTGGGCGTCCAGACCACGTGCGCACCCTACGCCCGTCCACGCTCAGGCGTCATTCCGGAAAACACTGGGCCAGCCTCGAGAGTTCCCCTGGCCCAGGGCGTTGGCAAGCTGCCCTTGACCGTGTGTGGTTCGGAGTGCGACGATCTTCACGCGGGCGGGGTCGCCCTTTTTAGTCAGGAGGAAGTGATGCGCAAGCTCGTCATAGCGTTCGCTGTAGCGGTGGCATGCACCGCGGTCTTCGCGAGTGGTGCTGGTGCAGCACCGGCACCGACTGGTCCTCAGCTTTCGATTTTCTTCCAGCCTCAACAGACATTCCCCGCAGGGGAGCCGTTTCACATCAGGACCGGCTGGGGGAACAACCCGGCCGCTGATGGCGGTATTGGTCTTTGGCAATTCTCGCTCACCGTCGATGGCATCTCTCAGATGGGCTTCCTGGATGTCTCGGTAACTCCGGATCCTGGAAACCCCACCGGCACCCTGATCCTTCGCCCGTACCTGTTCAACTTCCCGCATTGGATGACGGGAACGCACGTCTTCGCGGGGACCTTCTCTGGCCCCTGCGCGAAGATGGTCTCGGAAGGGTTCGCAACCGGACCGTGCTCGTCTCCCACGGAGAATGTCCCTCTGGGTTCTGGCCCGTTCGTGACGACGATCACGTTCCAGTAACCCGACAAGAGTCAGACCCTGGACGCGGCGAGCATGCTGTCTCCCGCGCGACTGAACCAACCCTGACCTACGTCATCAGCCACCGGCGGTCCGGGTGGGCAATATGCCGCTCGGGCCGTCGGCTCAGGGGTCATTCCGGAACGCTGGCACAAGCAAGGGTCTGTCTCCTGACGACGCGCTGCGAATCCCCAGGCAGCCGGAGTGATCTACCGCGCCTAGGCGGTATCCCTGGGCCAGGCTTTGTGTAATCGTTCGGGTCGAATTCCTTTGTGACAGAAGAAGGGGGATTGATCGTGAGCGATAACGTCCTCGGGAGAGGCCGCGGATTGACGCGGCTGCCTCGGCTGGTTGCGGTGGTTGCGTTCGTCGCGCTCGGAGTCGCGGCCATGGCTTCAGCCGACACCAATCCGCAGCCCGTCAATTTCACGCACAACGTTTTCAACGCACCGTCGCCCGTCGCCGGGACCGTCTGGTCGCAAGGACCGAACGTGAAGACCGGGACGGCGATCTGCAGCACGCCGACCTCGGCGGCAGCAAACGTCAATACCGACTGTGAGGAGAACGGGCCTCACAACGAGACCTCGATCGCTGTAAACCCGACGAATACGAACAACATGGTTGGGGGCGTGAACGACTACCAGCTGTCGGTCAACCCGGGTGGCCACCTGACGGAGACGATCCTGTCGCGGGCGCACGTGACCTTCGACGGGGGGAAGAGCTGGGCGGAGTACCCAATCTTCTCGACCTCCACCTACACGGCGACCGGCGATCCATCGTTGGCGTTCGACGCCAGCGGTCGCGCCTACTATGGCACGCTCGGTTTCCGCTTCGTCAGCAAGGCCAACGTTCAGAACGCGGACGTCCTGGTGGCGACCTCAGCCGACGGCGGCAAGACATGGGCCGAGCATCGAATCGCCCAGGGAACCGGCGTCGCCACGAGTGTCGGCGCGTCGCTGGACAAGGAGTACGTCGCCGCATGGGGGAACGGCAACGCGATCGTGACCTGGGGAGACTTCGTCCAGGTACAGAAAGGCAACGTCGTAGGCACGAAGCTCTACGACTCCGTCACCCACGACGGTGGCAAGACCTGGTCCGCTCCGACCTTGATCTCGGGCTCCCTCGACCAGGGGTTCGTAGCGACTCCGACAGTCACCTCTGACGGGAAGATCTTCGTTTCTTTTCTCAATACCTGGAACCTCGACCCCAACTCGCCCCAGTTCGGCCAGGACAACTACATGGTCGTGCAGGTCAGTCCGCAGACGGGTGCTCCGCTCGAGTCACCACAAACGGTGGCCGGGGTGGTGGACGGCAACTATGACAACCCATGGAACACGATCGACGGCCGCCCGACCTACCAAGACAGCATGTTCCGCACCTGGGCGGCCGGCAACATCACGTCCGATCCGACAGACCCCAACCACCTGGCGCTCGTCTGGTCGGACATGCGTGACACGCCCGGCCTTCCGTTCACACCGTTCGCGAGTCCGTACTCGGTCTCGACGAACTCGGACGTCGTCGTCAGCGAGTCGACCGACGGTGGCGCAACCTGGTCAACACCCACCGCTATCGAGCTTCCGGGTGACCAGTTCATGCCCTGGGCCGCCTTCGACGGGTCAGGGACACTCCGGATCGGCTTCTTCGACCGCGCCTACGACCGGGCGAACCACAAGTACGGCTACACCATCGCGACGGAGACGTCACCCGGCGTCTTCTCGACCAGCCAGTTGTCGACGGCGCTCTCCGACCCCACCACGAACGACCGCTGGTTCGCCCGCAACGCCGACAGTGCATTCCCGAACGCGACGGGGTTCCTGGGCGACTACAGCAACATCGCCGCTATCCCGGGAACCGCGAGCGGCGTCGTCGCCTACTGGACCGACATGCGGCTCCAAAACTGCTGGAACCTCGCACCCAGCTGCGGCCGCACCGGCGAAGACGCCTTCTTCGCCAAGACGGGCTAACCACCACCACGAGTGGGCGAACGGCTTCAGATCGTTCGCCCACTCGCGCTCAGGGGTCATTCCGGAGCACTGGCCCAGGTGACGGTTCTTCCCCCTGAGGCCGTATAACTAGGGCGATGCGCACCCTCGGATTCGCTGTGCTCGTAGGCGTTCTTCTCGTCGGGGCCGGTTGTGGGAGCCAGACCCAGCCGAGCGAGAAGCTGACTGTCTTGCTGATCCCGCCCTCGAACCACGTGCATGTCGGCGACGACCTGAAGATCACAGCCAAGGTCTCCGACTCCAAGGGGCAGCAGCTCGGAACCGGCAAGTGCCAGCTCGTCTGGAACGACTCGACGACGGGTTGGGGTCAAACCACGAAGTGCCGCGGAGCTACCGAGCGCCTGGTGACCGAAGCCGGCGTCCACGACATCACGGTCACCGCGCAGGGGGTTGGCGGGCTCCGCGCTCACGGCCTCGGGCACCTTTCCGTCTTCGTCAGCAGCTGAGACACCCCGGACGCGTCCTTGTTCCGGCGCACCGGCAGCAGCCGCTGGACTCGGTGCGCTCAGGGGTCATTCCCCGAACACTGGCCCAGGCGAGAGTCACGCCGCGGATGTGTCTGCGGGGGCTAGGGTCGCTTGCCCTTGCTGACGACGAGATCGACCCTCGTGCCGCCGGGAAGCCTCGTGCTGCGGGTCGGCACGGTCGAGATCACCCGCCCACGAGCGACCGTGCTGGAGAAGCGCCTTGAAATGCGGCCGCGGCGACAGTACGCCTCCGTGAGCGTGGTGGTTGCCTTCGAGACGGTGTTGTCACCGAGACCCGGAACGACGCAGTTGTTGCCGCCGATGAACCGAGTCAGTGTCCACGTGTTGCTGTAGCCGCCTCCGACAAGGACTTTCCCGTCCCGTTGCATCGCAAGGGCGGGTGTCGAAATCGAAGGCGGCAGCGACACGACCCCTCCGCGCCCGAAACTCGGGTCGAGTCGGACGTTCGGCGTGCGCAGAAGCCGGACGACCTCCTCGCCCTGCTGGTTGCCCGACACGGCGATCAGGACCTTTCCGTCCTTCTGCGCCAGCACGGCGGTCGGGTAGCCGATGACGCGCTTGATCCGCGTAATCACAAGGTTGTCCGCCTCGTCACGAGCGATCACAAGGCGTCCGGAGTCGTCGCCGGTTACGAAGACCTTCCCGCCTTCAAGGACGGGCGGGCCACCGCTGTAATTGAGTCTCGCGCTGGTCGTCGTCGTCCCGGCGAGCGAACCGTCAGGCTTGTAACGCGCGACCGCGATGGTTGTGATGCCGGGAGCGGTGACGACATGAGATGGACCGTGGCGCAGCGCGCAGAACGCTCCGTCGCCGGCCCCGCTGGCCACGATCGTCCCGTTTGACTGGACGGCGATTCCGGCCAATGCGTCCTGTCCGTTGAAGCTCGTCTGCACGATCCCGTCGTCCCCGAATGTTGGATCCAGCGCGCCGCCTGCGGTGTATCGAGCAAGAGCAAACATCGATGGCGGGAAGCAGGGGTCTGCGGGGAGGTCGACCCTCGCCGATCCGGCTGCGACGATCCTCCCGTCAGGAAGGATGGCGAGCGCGTCTGCGGCGCTCGTTGGGGGGCCGCCGAGCTCGGGGAAGGCCGTACTCGTGACTCCATCCGCCCCGAAAGTCGTATCCGGCGAGCCATCTGAGTTGTACCGCGCGACCATGAACTCGGTGGCACCGTTGGCGTCCGGTGGCGAGCTGCTCCCGGCAACGACGATCTTGCCGTCAGGCTGCAACGCGACTGCGCGCACGAAAACGGGATACGCGGAGTGGGTCTCGACATAGCCGCCGCCGCCGAAGCTCGGATCGAGCGAGCCATTCGGGCGGTACCTGGCAAGCAGTCCCGAGCCGGCCGCAACGAGAATCTTTCCGTCCGGCTGGACAGCGAAGCCTCCCATCCCGGGGGACCCGTTGCTGCCGAGATTGTGGGTGACGATCCCGCCGCTTCCGAAGGACCGATCGACGCTGCCCGCGAGCGGTCGATTCGCGGCAGAACTCACGCTCAGCAAGCCGAGCGAAAGGACGACCAGGCCGAAAAGGGTCACTAAACGCTTCACCCTGCTCACCCACATTCTCCCCGACGAACACGCCGAGGCCACGCAAGCGTGTCACCGGGCAATCGCCCGGTCAAGCGGCCCGCCCCAGGGGTCACTCCGGAACGCTGGCCCAGCCGAGCGTCTAGCCGCCCGGCTTAACCCCTGCGGGTGCTGCGCCGATCAACATGGCGTGGACGACGCGATGCAAGCCACGCCAAGCGAGGGAGTCGCTGGGCCGACGCAGTTCGGCGAGATGGTTCCCGTTACCGTCGGCGTGCTGATCTGGCTGACGATTCTGGCCAAGGAGGGTTGGGACGTCGGACTCCACACGGCCTGGATCTTGCTCATCGTCGTGCCGCTCGCCGCTTGGACTCTGCTAATGCGTCTGCGCTACACCCGCACTCGCTTCCAGAGAACAATCGGCCCCTGGCGGAACGAGGTCGATCTGACGGCACTCCAGAGCATCAAGTGGAAGATGACCGGCGGCTGGAGGGGTAAGGGAATGATCTTCGTCCGCGACGAACACGGCGGCCGGGTGGGGATCTACGTCGGACGGTTCAACAAAGTCGGGGAATGGGGTCCGCTCCTTCTCCGATCAGCCGAGCGCTCGGGGGCGACCGTAGACCGACACTCGCGCTCGATCCTCCAGGGGCATCTACCGGAATAACTGCGCCCCGCTCAGGGGTCATTCCCGAACACTGGCCCAGTCGTCTGTCCTCCCGCTCGGTTCGTGACGGATCGCCAGACGAAGGTCTAGACCGGCCCGCTGCTCCGGTTGACGGGACGTTGACGGTGGCTTGACGCGGACGGATTACATGCATCGTCTGAGGAATCATGGGTGTGATGAGGGTTTGAGACGTTGTCCTGTGATCGAACGGGACGGGTGGTTGCTTGCTCGATCTCCGAGATGGGGTTCAGGGAGAGAGCAGTCGTGTGAGACGCCGTCCGGCACGCTCTGCGGCTCATTGTGGGACACCGATCCATAGGGATTTCAATGAGTCGACAGAGAGGGGTGCGGACGCATGAGCATGCACGTGACGAGAGGAACGCGAGTGCGCGGAGGGACCGTGCGCGGGTTGGTTGCGCTGACAGTCGGCGTGCTCGCAAGTGGGACGCTGATGGTGTCCTCGGTGCCGGGCGCGCTTGCGGCTCCCGACCCGACCGGGACTCTGTACGTCTCCGACGCGGGGACAAATAGCATCGATGTGTTCGCGCCGGGAGCGACCGGCAACGTCGCCCCAATCCGGACGATCGCGGGCGCCGCGACAGGCCTCAACGCTCCGGCGGATGTCAAGGTCGACGCTGCGGGAGACGTGTTCGCAGTGAACTCGGCGGAAAACGGCGGTAGCCCGAGCATCACCGAGTACGGTCCCGGTGCGTCGGGGAACGTTGCTCCGATCTGCACGATTCAGGGCTCGAACACGGGTCTCGCTCTACCCGACGACATGTCGCTCGCCACGGACGGCACCATGTACGTGGGCAACATCAATAGCAATACAGCTGAGGTGTTCGCGGCCGGTGTGTGCGGGAACGTCTCTCCGTTGCGGGTCATCGGCGGCTCGAACACAGGGCTCGACGGTGCCGACCTCGACGGTCTAGGTGTCGACGCGACCGGCACGCTCTATGCTGACAGCACCCTCAACAGCAGCATTCAGATCTTTGCGCCGGGAGCGAACGGGAACGTCGCGCCGACCGGAACCATCGCCGGTGCATCGACTGGATTAAGCAGTCCCGACGACATCGTCGTCGACTTCTTCGGGAAGCTCTACGTGAGCAACGGGTTCGGCTCGGGGGTCAACAACGTCGAGGTCTTCGCCCCTGGCTCGAGCGGCAACGTGGCGCCGAGCCAGCTCATCTCAGGGTCCAACACGGACTTCGGTAATCCCGACGACCTCGCCGTCGACCTCGCCGGAAACATCTTCGTCACCGACGCGAGCTCCACAGTGGGCCCGGCCGTCCTCGAGTGGAATTCTGGCGCGACCGGGAACGTCGCACCGAGCGCGGTCATCGCCGGGTCGAACACCACCTTCAGCGAGCCCGAGGGGGTCGCCGTCGCGCTGGCGCCGCCGCCAACGCTGACGACGACCGCGTCGGCGGCGTCGATCGGGTTGGGCCTGTCGACTAACGACAGCGCGAGTGTCTCCGGCGGCGCGAACCCGACCGGTTCCCTCGAGTTCAAGCTGTTCGGACCGGGCGACCCGACCTGTAGTGCGGCGCCGGCGTACACCTCGCCGCTGGTCACGGTCTCCGGCAACGGGACATACTCCTCGCCGTCGTTCACGCCGACGGCGACCGGAACATATAGCTGGGTTGCGCTCTACAGCGGTGATGCGAACAACGCACCGGTCTCGACCGCCTGCGGCGATTCGGCGGAGACGGTCACCGTGACCAACCCGATCGTGACCGTCACGCCGGTGCCGTCGATTGCGGCGACCGAGGGGAGCCCGTTCTCAGGGACACTCGCGACGTTCACCGACACGCAGTCGAGCGCACCGGCGTCCCAGTTCTCGGCGACGATCGACTGGGGCGACACGAGCACGAGTACCGGCACAGTCAGCGGGAGCGGCGGCAGCTACACGGTGACCGGCACACACACCTACAACGAGGAGGGCACCTACACCGTCACCGTCACCGTCACCGACTCGTCCACAACCAAGGCCTACCCGGTCACAACGACCGCGAACGTCGCGGACGCCGCGATCACGGCGACCTGTAATACGGCAGCGGTTTCGCTGCAGGCCTTCAACGGCAACGTCGCGAGCCTCACCGACCTCAACCCGTCCGGGACGACAGCCGACTTCACCGCCAAGATCGACTGGGGCGACGGAACCGCGACAAGCGACGGTACTGTCGCCGGACCGACGGGCGGCCCCTACAGCATCGCCGGAAGCCACACCTACGCCTCGACCGGTTACTTCAACGTCACGACCACCGTCAAGGACGACGGCGGAAGCATGTCGACGACAACGTGCAAGGTGCTGGTCTTCGCCTTCGCGCCCGGCGGCGGCGCCTTCGTGATCGGTGATGGCAACAGCACGATCGGCACTGCGGTCACCTTCTGGGGAGCGCAGTGGCACAAGCTCAATACGCTGAGCGGTGGAGCGGCACCTGCCGCGTTCAAGGGCTACGCCCTCAATCCCCCGGTCCCGAGTTGCGGCACCGGCTGGAGCACCGACCCGGGCAACAGCGCCCCGCCCCCGGCCGGCCCGCTCCCTGCATTCATGGGAGTGATCGTGACCAGCTCGGCCTCCATGTCGGGCCCCCAGATCAGCGGCGATACACCCCACATCGTCATCGTCAGCACCGACCCCGGCTACGAGCCCAACGTTGGGCACTCCGGGACGGGGACGGTGGTCACACAGGTCTGCTAGCGAGAAGCACCAAGGCAGATCCCGCGGACGGAAGCGGAAGAATGATGGGGGAGCGGTTCGCTCCCCCATCGCTTTTGTTCCGGGGCTGGAGGTATCACGCCCCAAAGCGCTTGACCAGGGGTCATTCCGGAACACTGGCCCAGGCGAGTGTTTGTCGCCGGCGCGGGTCTAAGGGAGGCCCGCACGAAACGGCAGGCCTCCCCTAAGACGAGGTGATTAAGGGCCGACGACGGTTGGTGAGGGTGTCGCACGCCAGTAGGCGGCGGCTGAGACAGAGGAGCAGTGGAACGTCGCTGGTGGAATCGGAACCTCGATCGCGTTTCCGCTACCTACGGCGTCGTTGATCTGCTTCAGGGTCGTGATGTGGGTAGCGGCCGCAGCGGGATTCGTGAAGAGAACGAGAACCGGCTCCCAGATCACGTTGAAGTCGCCTCCGGTCTTCGCAATGCCGACCAGATGGTCGTGGCCCAAGACACCCCCGCCGTAGACGGACGGCATGATCGAGTTGGCTACCGCGGCAAGCAGGGGGCCGTGGTCAGGGCAGTTGTCTGCAGGCACATGAGCGCAGTTCAGCGTCGTCGGATCGATGCCCGACCCGGCCGGATACATCGGCAGATAGATCGGCGCGACATTGACAGGCAGTCCCGTGCTCGGGTCGATTTTCTTGGGCAGGTGAATGGGCGGACCGTTCGGAGTCTGCAGGTAGACCAGCGACCCAGTCGCGTCGTCATAGGCGGGCTCGATCGTCCCGCCACCGCCCGAGAAGGATCCCGAGGTCGGGTCCGCGGAGTTTGCAAGTGTGAACGAGGCGCTGCCGTACATTCGTTGGCCACTCGGTGTGGGTCCAGCCGAGGTCGCCGCGGTCACGATGACTAGCCCCACGACCCCGATCAAGACGGCCACTGCGAGGAATCTTTTGAACATCACCTCTCCTTCCCTAGATCCAACGCCTGCCGAAATCCTTGCCCCGAATCCATCCCGTGCCTAGCCCCGCCGGGCAGGAAGGCGCTGGCCAATTGCAGCGCACTGGAATGCGTTCCGCGACGACACAGGCGTCATTCTCGAGCCCTCGCCAGCCTTCCGTCCTGTCGCTCGATCTGTGATGACCCCGCTAATCCCTGCCGAGAGGGATCACCTTGAAGGGGTATGTCCCCGATATTGAAAGTCAAAGGCGGGATGCTCCATTGACCTGCGGACTGCGGAAAAGTTGAGGAGGAGCAAATGCGGCGTTTACTAACAGCCCTAGCTGTATCCGTAGCGGTCGCGGCCTCGGCCGCACCAGCGTTTGCGAAAGGACACGTTCCGAAGGGATTGAGCGGACACGTTGTGCTCACCACGACCGGAGCGGTGTGTTCGGGGACTCTGACGATCGACTGGAACTCGAAGTATTCCCAGGCCACCGAACTCGACTACGCTGCCGATCCGTCGCTCGGCGGCAATCCCACACCGTCCGTGGGCCTCGTCAGCACTCCGTACGGGGCGAACAAGGTCAGCGCCCAGGTGCCGTTCACACTGCCTTCCGGACAGTCCACCTCGTACCAGATCACAGCGAAAAACGGTGGCACGACGATCACCACCACCACCTCGAACACCGTCAGCTGTCCGTAGCCGGGATCATTCCGGAACACTGACCCAGGCAAGCGTCTCGCTGTCGGGAGGCTCCTGCATGACGGTGTTCAGCAGTCTCCGGAGAGTGGTGCTGATCAAGCCGGTATGGGTAGACGTTGGTCAGCCCGGAGTCTCTTGGTTGCCGGTTTCACGGCGGTGATAGTCACGGCGAGTCTCGGCCAGACCGAGACCGCGGAAAAACCCTCGACTCCGGGCGAACCTGATGCCGGAGACTGCGTGGGTACTGGAATGAAGCAGGTCTGTATCTCCGCTTCGACGCTGTCCGGTGGGCCGGAGGCTTGTGCGGGTTCTGGAACGAAAAAGGTCTGCGCCTCGACCTCGACCTATTGCATCTCGGCTGTTTCCGGTGGTCCGGGTCGTACATCGACGGGTCAGGCGGCCAGGTCACCAACGATCCGGCTGCGACCACCGACCCCTGCGCAGGCCGCAACGGCTAACGGAGTAACCCGCGGCGACCCACCGCTCAGGGGTCATTCCGGAACACTGGCCCAGGCGTGGGTTCACCCGCCGCTGTGGCCGTGGCTGTCGCCTCCGTGGTGTTCGAGACGGTCGGCTGGGATCGAGTTGAGACGGGCGGTCACGACGAGGATCACGACGGCCACGATCGCGAGTGCGACTAGCAGCGACCCGAGCATTTGCAGGTGCTGGCGCGTCACCTGAGGATGTCCCCAGCGGACGTGAGCCAGGTCACGGCGATCAGGACAAACACCGTCGTCCCGAGCAGTGGCAGCAGCCGCCCCAGTCCAGGCCACCAGCGAAGCAAGGCGACCTTCACTGCGAGCACAACCACGAGGGCGCTGCCTGCGATTACGTGGAGCGCCGTTGCCCCGCTCCCCTCGCCGTGGTGCTCGCCCTCGAAGCCGTACTGGGAGAGGCACGCTGTGGCGACGAGCAGGAGGATTACCGCGGTGGTGTCGCCGACCGCCCGGTGAGCGCCGGCTGCCGGAGCCTTCGACAGGAAGCCAAGCCGCAGTTTCCCATAGGCGACGGCGATCAGGAGGAGCTGGTAGCAAGCGAGGGCCATGACCACGGAGGCGAGCACCACCTTCACAGCAGTTACGTGGCCGCCGGTCAGGCTGTCGAGGAAGGCCGCCTCCACTTCCCTGCTTACGTGCCCCGAGAGCTCGGCGGCTAACTCTCCGACCAAAGAACCTCAGGGCGGCCCGGATTATTTCCGGACCGCCCTGAGACAGCCTTCTAACCAGCGTCGAAGAACTGTCCTAGCTACACGTCACGGTTGCGCCGAACACGTTGCTCGTCGGGGTGCCAGCATTGTTCGTGGTCGAGTGCTGGTGGATGTGGATGCTGATCGTCCCGGCCGGACCACTCCCGTTGAAGTGGAACGTGAACCCGCCCTCGCTCTGATTGGTGGGCGGGCCGCCAGGGTTGGAGTTCTGGCCGCCTCCACCCCACTCAGTGGCCTGTCCGGTGTACTGCACCGCGCCGTCGGACGAGGTCAGAGCAGCGGGACCGTTGGCGGTTCCGCCGCCCCAGTCGCCATTCTTGTTCTGCGTGCCATGGGAGACCGAGTTCCCGTCGGTGAAATTCAGAGCCCAGTCGTCCGTCGTCAAGAAGTCGGGACAGGTACCGATGATCGTTACTTGATCCGGCGGAGCAGGCCCCGTCAAGAGCGGGTTGAGCCCGCAGAGCGGATCAGCGGGATTGCAGTGCGTCGTTCCGTTGAGTGTGGTACCGCCCGCAAACGCGGCCGTCACGCTCACGCCGAGACATAGAACCACGGCCGCCAGCAAGACGGCCACCATCGATGGCTTCATTTCCTCCCTTTCTCTTGGTTGTGCCGCAGTGCTCGGCCACACTGACAGCCTGGGGCATGTTTTTCAACAGATCCGCGGGGAGTGTTCAGACGAGCCCGGGGCCTCCAACAACCAAGCACGTCAGAGGGTGCCCACCGGCTCCTTGTCGGCTGAGGAACGCAAGACGTCTGCTGGTGGTTCTGGTGTTAGGTCGGGGTCTTCTCGACGATGTGGCCGGCCTTCGGATTAGCGGACCGCCGGGGCGGGCTAGCGAACGCCGTCGCGCTTCCCACCGTCGCCCCGGCACCTTGACGCTAACCGTTTGTTTACGTTTCCTCATGACCCACTTAGGTCAACTCTCGGCCGCGTAGGCTCAGTGTGCCGGCCCCACGATGGCGATGATGAGTCATGGGAGGGTAGGCACAGGGACGATTCACCCGCGCGATCCGGCAGCGGAACCTCTGGTCCGCTGAGCCGTCTCTCGCGAGTAGGGCCTGCTCTCACGCGTGAGGAGGCGAAGCGGCCGGGCCGCAGGCGCCGACCGCTTCATGGAGGCACTTTCGCATCGAGGTTGCGCCCGATGTCAGGCGAGACGCTCCGACGATGAGGGACGCCAGGAGGGCCTTGCCGTCGATGACGCAACCCGCGCTCCTTCAACTTCTACACCGGAACCCATCCAAGAGATAGCCCGCCGGGCGCTCGGGCTTCGCAGCGTTGAGCTGGGGCCGCCCCTCGAGAGGAGCGGCCCCCGCGTCGGAGTGATGCTGCCTACTGGTTAGCGGGCTCACGGTCGCCGACGTGGCCCGCGACCGTGGACTCGACGTTGGCGAGGGTCGCGTGCTTCGGAGCGCGGATGCGCACGACCACCTTGTCGCCGATCGTGAGCTGGCCGAGCGAGATCACCGTCGGCACCTTTCCTTGCCAGAGCAGGAAGATCGTGCTCGCGCCGACCGTGAAGGTCTGGCTCTTGGGCTGGCCGATCAGCAGACGCGTCGCTGCGCGGTTGCCGCCGTGCACCGTCAGCGTGACGCTGTCGGAAGTCGCTCCGGTGAGCGTGCCGCGGAACAGATAGAGCGGCTTGCTCGGCGGGTTCAACTGAGAGCGATCGCCGACGAGGCCTGCGGCCTTGCTCTCGATGTCGGCGAGCGAGGCGCCGGCCGTGTCGCGGACGTGGATCCAGACGAAGTCGCCAGCGGCCAGGTCACTCGCCTGCACGACGGTCGGTACTCCGTGCGACCACTTGAGGAACTCGGTGTTGTTGCCGTAGGCGAAGGTCTGGTCGACCGACTGACCCAGCATCGCCTTCAGAGCAGCCCGATTCCCGCGCTGCACGGTCACCGCCAGCTGGCCGTTCGCCGGCGCCGAGTTCAGCTGAGCGACGAACAGGTACTGGATCATGGGCGGGGGCGCCGGCTCGAGCTCGCCGACGTGGACGGCGGGCGTGGACTCGACCTTGGCGAGGGGAGCGTGCGCGCCGGCGCGGATGCGGACGGCGACGGGGTCGCCGATCTTGAGCTGGGCCAGCGAGATCACGGTCGGCACCTTCCCCTGCCAGAGCAGGAAGATCGTGCTCGCGTCGACGCTGAACGTCTGGCTCTTCGGCTGGCCGATCAACAGGTGCGTGGCGCGGCCGTTGCCGCCGTTGACCGTGAGGGTGACGCTGTCGGAACCGGTCCCGGTCAGTGTCCCCCGGAACAGATAGAGCGGCTTGCTCGGCGGATTGATCTGCGAGCCGTGGTCGTCCACGCGGCCCGCGTTCTTGGCCTCGATGGCAGCGAGGGAAGCGCCGCGATTGTCGCGGATGTGGATCCAGACGAAGTCGCCGACTGCAAGGTCGCTTGCCTGCACGACGTGCGGGACGCCCTTCGACCACTTCAGGAACTCGGTGTTGTTGCCGTAGGAGAAGCTCTGGTCGACCGACTGACCGAGCATCACCCGCAGCGCCGCCGGGTTCCCCTGCTGCACGGTCACCGCCAGCTGACCGTTCGCCGGCGCGGCCGTCAACTGGCCAAGAAACGAGTACTGGATGCCTGGAGCTTTGCTGGGCGTGGCTCCGGCGCCGGCCGCCGTGACCAGTGCGGCGGCGAGCACGATTGCGATTGACCTGGTGACACGCATGTCCCCTCCTCAGGGAAGCTGTGGTTGGTGCCTTCACCGGAAGATCACGGGACGCAGTCAGGCGCGGGTACGGCGCGGGTAAAACGCTCGTAAGCGCGCAGGCGCGACGGCTCAGTCCCCGGAGCGCAGGAGACCACGCTTTACGCAGCGCTTACTTCGGACCGGCGCCACGCTGACATCTCGATCAAAGGATCCGTCAGCTGCCTGTCCAATTGTCGGGAACCGACATCTCGGAGGGAGTTCGGATGCGCAAGAGCCTGACACTTCTTCTCGCCACTTTCGTGCTCGTCGCCGCCGGTGCCACGGCCGAGGCCGCTACGCAGACGGTGACGATCAGCGCCACGGGATACAAGCCGACGGCAGTGTCGATCGCGGTTGGCGACTCCGTCGTCTTCGACAACAAGGACACGGTCGCCCACACAGTCAAGTTCAAGCAGACCACCGGTTTTCACTGCAGCGCTGCGCTTCCGCTCGCGATCGCCGCGGGCCAGAGTGCGAGCTGCACGTTCACGACCGCAGCCAAGTACAACTTCTCCGACCCGGCGCAGAAGGGCGGCAAGTTCCGCGGGACGGTCACCGTCGCTGCGTCCGCGACGTCCGGCGCTCTGACCCTGACTCCCAAGGTCGTCGTCTATGGAGGCAAGTCGACCGTCGCCGGAACGCTGGCGAGCGCGCAGTCGGGGCAGTCGGTGCAGATCCAGGGCACCGAGTGCGGCACGTCGACGTCGAAGCTCCTCGCGACGGTCACCTCGACGACCGGTGGCAAGTTCACCTACTCGGCGTCGCCGCTGAAGAAGACGGCGTACATGGCGAAGGTGAAGGGCGCCAACAGCCCGGCCACGACGGTCGGGGTGCAGCCGAAGCTGCAGCTCAAGAAGGTCTCGAGGCACCACTACAGCGTGCTGGTGTCCGCGGCCGAGAGCTTTGCCGGGAAGGCCGCCACCTTCCAGCGTTACGTCACCGCGACCAAGCGCTGGGTGAAGGTCAAGCGCGTGTTGCTGAAGTCGAACACGACCGGTGTCGCCCCGACCGTGATCACATCGGCGAAGTTCAGCTCGCGGGTCAGGGCGAAGCACGTCCGCGTCACTCTCGGGCTGAAACAGGTCGGCCTCTGCTACGCGGCCGGTCGCAGCAACTCGATCCACAGCTGACGAGTGCTCCACGGAGAGCCGGGCCATACGGCGCCTGGCTCTCCCCTCCTCTTGGGGCTAATCGCTCTTCGGACTGCGCCTGTTGCTGAGCAGCGCGTGCGGCCAGTCGGTCGCGGCGCTCTCTTCCGACTGTGTCGCGGTCTGAACCCACTTGTGCAGCGGCAGACCTTCCCCTGCCTTGTCCTGCACTCCGTCCGCGGCAGCAGCAGCGCTTACGGGTGGCTCCGCAACCTCCTTGGGTGCCGTCGGCTCGGCGGTCTCGGCGCTCGGCGTCACGACCGGATCCGGTTCCTGCTCGACCGCGGCTTCCGGTGCGAACCCTTGTTCGGCGGCCGCCGTGACCTGCGCCGCAGCCTCCTCGGCTGCATCGTTCTTCGCCCTTTCTTCTGCGGCTGCAATCTGCCGGGCCGCCTCCTCGGCTGCCTCTCTTCGAGCCTGCTCTTCCGCAGCTGCGATCTGGTGTGCGGCCTTCTCGGTTGCGTCCCGGCGCGCCTGCTGTTCAGCTTCCGCGACCTGCCTAGCAGCGTCCTCTGCTGCTTCCCGTCGAACCTGGTCGCGCGCCTCCTTGACGGCCTCGGCAACCCGCCGTCCAACCTCCTCCTCCGCCGCCTGCCGCGCCTGTTCCTCGGCGGCGGCGATCTGGCGGGCCGACTCCTCGGCCGCTTCCCGGCGACCCTGGTCGCGCGCCTCGTCGACTCTCCGCGCAACCTCCTGCTCCGCGGCCTCTCGCGCCTGCTCCCCGGCGGCGGCAGACTGACGAGCGACCTCATCGGCTGCTTCGCGCCGCGCCTGTTCTCGCGCCTCCTCGACGGCCGCGGCGATTCGCCGCGAGACGTCCTGCTCCGCCTCCTGCCG
>DATFSG010000085.1:0-9635 GCA_035262765.1 Gaiellaceae bacterium
CCGAGACCGCGAACCTGATGCGGACGCTCCAGGCCGGCGGCGCGGACGTCGTCCTCTGTGCCTCCAACCCGCTCTCGACGCAGGACGACGTCGCGGCCGCGCTCGTGGCCGAGTACGACGTGTCGGTCTTCGCGATCAAGGGCGAGGACAACGACACCTACTACGCCCACATCGAGGCGGCCGTCGACCACAAGCCGCATTTCACGATGGACGACGGCGCCGACGTGATCGGTGTCCTGCACTCGGCGCGCCGGGAGCTGCTCGGCGAGATCATCGCGGGCACCGAGGAGACGACCACCGGCGTGATCCGGCTCAAGGCCCTCGAGGCGGAAGGGAAGCTCGGCTTCCCGATCATCGCCGTGAACGAGGCGCAGACGAAGCACATGTTCGACAACCGCTACGGCACGGGCCAGTCGACGATCGACGGGATCATCCGGGCGACGAACGTCCTCATCGCGGGCCAGCGCTTCGTGGTCGCCGGCTACGGCTGGGTCGGGCGCGGCGTCGCCTCGCGCGCGCGGGGCATGGGCGCGCACGTGATCATCACCGAGGTCGATCCGCTCAAGGCGCTCGAGGCGTCGATGGACGGCTTCGAGGTGCTGCCGCTCGAGCGGGCGGCGGAGATCGGCGACATGTTCTGCACGGCGACCGGCGACAAGCACGTGATCGCCCGCGAGCACATGGAGCTGATGAAGGACGGCGCGATCCTGGCCAACACGGGCCACTTCAACGTCGAGATCGAGATCCCGGCGCTGCGGGAGATGGCGGTCGAGACCAAGAAGGCTCGCGAGTTCGTCGAGGAGTTCACGCTCGCCGACGGGCGGCGCCTCTACCTCGTCGCCGACGGCCGGCTCGTCAACCTCTCAGCAGCCGAAGGCCATCCCGCGCTCGTGATGGACATGTCCTTCGCGAACCAGGCCCTCGCGCTCGAGTACGCCGCGGCGCACGCGAGCGACCTCGATCGCAGGGTCTATCCGGTGCCGCCGGAGATCGACAAGGAGATCGCGCGCCTCAAGCTCGAGACGATGGGCGTCGAGATCGACCAGCTCACGGAGGAGCAGGCCCACTACCTCGCCTCGTGGGACGAGGGGACCTAGAACCCGAGCAAATCGTGCGGTTGGAGGAGGACGGTCCGGCGGTCGTCCTCCTCGACCAGCGCCGGCTGCCCGACGAGGTGGCCGAGGTCCGCTGCGCGACGGCCGCGGAGGTGGCCGACGCGATCCGGGACATGGTCGTGCGCGGCGCGCCCGCGATCGGGATCGCGGCCGCATACGGTCTTGCGCTCGCGGCGTTGCGCGGCGACGATCTCGCCGACGCGGAGCGCGTCCTCGCGGCGTCGCGGCCGACGGCGGTCAACCTCCCGTGGGCCCTCGCCCAGATGCGCGAGGAGCCGACGCTCGAGCGGGCGCGCGCGCTCCACGAGCAGGAGGTCGAGTGCTGCCGGCAGATGGCGACACACGCCGCCGAGCTGTTCCAACCCGGCACGCGTGCGCTCACGCACTGCAACGCGGGCGGCCTCGCGACCGGCGGCCATGGCTCCGCGGTCGGTGCGCTCCGCGCTGCGGCCGAGCGCGGGCTGCTCGAGCGCGTGCTCGTCGACGAGACCAGGCCGCTCCTCCAGGGCTCCCGCCTCACCGCGTGGGAGCTCGAGCGCGCCGGCATCCCGCACGCCGTCATCGCCGACTCCGCGGCAGGCTCGCTCATGGCGCGCGGCGAGGTCGATCTCGTCGTCACCGGCGCCGACCGGATCGCCAGCAACGGGGACACGGCGAACAAGATCGGGACATACTCGCTCGCCGTGCTGGCCTCCCATCACGGGATTCCGTTCTCCGTCGTGGCGCCGACGTCGACGATCGACAACGCGCTGCCAGACGGCTCGGGGATACCGATCGAGGAGCGCGACCCGGCCGAGCTGACGAGCCGCTTCCCCGCCCGCAATCCCGCGTTCGACGTGACGCCGGCCGCGCTGATCACGGCGATCGTCACCGAGGAGGGCGTCCGCCGCCCGCCGTACTCCTTTGCCGTCGACGCAGTGGTGTCCGTCGAGTGAAGGGCGTGATCCTCGCTGCCGGCTACGCGACGCGCCTCCGGCCGCTGACCGACGACCTGCCCAAGCACCTGCTCCCGGTCGGAGGGCGGCCGATGCTCGACTGGGTGCTCGACCGGGTCGGGGAAGTGCAGGAGGTGGACGCGATCCATCTCGTGACCAACAGCCGCTTCGCTCCCGCGCTCCGTCGCTGGGCCGAGTCTCGCCCTATCACAGTGCACGACGACGGGACGACCTCGAACGCCGACCGACTCGGCGCGGTCGGCGACCTCCGGCTCGTGATCGAGCAGGCATCCCTCGACGACGAGCTGCTCGTCCTGGCCGGCGACAACCTGTTCGAGTTCTCGCTACCTCGCTTCGTCGAGTGGTGGCGCGCGAAGCCGCAGCCGGCAAGCGCCGTGCCGCTCCACGACGTCGGCGACCTCGAGCTCGCCACGCACTACGGGATCGCCGAAACCGACGCCGCCGATCGCATCGTGCGCTTCGTGGAGAAGCCCAGCGACCCGCCGTCGACGCTGGCCTCGACGCTGGTCTACCTCCTGCCGCGCGAGCACGTGAGCCTCGTTGACGCCTACCTCGGCGAGGGCCAGAGCCCGGACAACGCCGGCAGCTTCCTCGGCTGGCTCGCACAGCGCGAGCCGGTCTACGGCTATCGCTTCGAGGGCGCCTGGTACGACATCGGGAACCACGACCAGCTGCTCGAGGCGGACAACCGCCAGCGGCGGCTGGCGGGGCTGCCCGAGCGTGAGTCGTACAGCCTCGACTGAGTCGACACGGTCCCGGCACGTCTCGCGCCGTAGCGTCGAGCCGTGCTCGACCTGCTCCTGCCGCAGCGATGCGTCGTGTGCGGCTGCGGCCGGAGCCAGCTCTGCGCCGCCTGCCGCGAGGAGCTGCCGCGGATCGAGCTGCCGCTCTGCGCGCGCTGCGGCGCGCCGACGGCATGGCCGGTGGAGCGCTGCCGCGAGTGCGCCGGCCGCCGGCTTGCCTTCGCGAGCGCCCGCGCGGCCGTCGGGTACGACGTGGCGGCGCGCCGGCTCGTCCACGCCTGGAAGGAGCGCGGGCTGCGCCGCCTCGCCGCCGATGCCGCGCAGCTCGTCGCCGAGCGGCTGCCGGCGCCCGAGGTGGACGCGCTCGCGTTCGTCCCGGCCGATCGCGGTCGACGTCTCGAGCGAGGGCACAACCCGGCCGAACGGCTCGCCCTCGAGCTCGCCGCGCTGTGGGAGCTGCCGTGCCTGCCGCTCCTCGAACGGACACGCGGCGGCCGTCAACGCGGTAGCTCGGCCGTCGAGCGCCGCACGGTGCGCGGCGCCTTCCGCGCGAGGAGCGCGGCACCCCGCACGGTGGCTGTGATCGACGACGTCTACACGACCGGTGCCACCGCCGCAGCCGCGGCCAGCGCCCTGCGCTCCGCGGGTGCACGCCGGGTCGAGGCGGTGGCGTTCGCACGCGCGCTTCGTCGTGGCTAGGTATCGGTGCGGTTACAGGCCGCCCGAGTAGGGTTAGACCGCAGCCACAAGCAGCGACAGGGGAGGCGCCGATGCAGCTTCACGTCAAGGGCAGGAACCTCGAGGTGAACGACTCCATGCGGAGCTATGTCGAGCGGAAGCTTCAGAAGCTGGACCGCCGGGTGCACGAGTTGACAGACGTCGAGATCGAGCTGGCGGAGGAGCGGAACCCGTCGATCGCGGAGTCGCAGGTCGCCGAGGCGACCGTCCACCTCAAGGGCCACACGCTGCGCGCCCGCGAGACCGCGCGCGACATGAAGGCCGCCGTCGATCAGCTCGCCGACAAGCTCGTCCGCCAGGTGAGGGACCTGCACGACAAGCGCGTCGGCGGCCGCAAGCACTTCACCGCACCGGAGCTCGCGGATCCGGCCGAGGCGGAGATCAGCGAGAGCTAGTGGGGCTCTTCCGGCGGCGCACCGAGACGCTGAACGAACAGCTCCTGCGCGAGGCCGGGCTCGATCAGAAGGACCCGCGGCCTGTACCGCTCGAGCCGCCGAAGTCGACACTGGCCATCAACGGCGTGGTCGACGGCTCCGGTGTGGGGCCGAAGGAGTGGGACGTGGCCACGATGGCCGTAGTCCAGAGCGTGTCCGGCAAGTGGGTCGAGTTCATCACGCTTCCCAACGGCGACGTGATCGTGGACCGAGACGTGCGCAACGTCGATCTGACCCCGCTCGTGGATGCGATCGAGGAGCACCTCTCCCCGCCGTACCGTGCCTACGCCACCCGTCAGACGGGCACGCTCTGGGGGGTGGGTGCGAAGCGCATCCAGGTCGCGCAGATCCCCTTCCCGTCCGGCGACACGCTCGAGCTGACCCGGAGCCCCGGCAACGACGAGTTCAACGTCGACGGTGAGCCGAGCGACGAGGCGGTCCCGCCCGAGCTCGAGGCGGTTGGCACCGCGATCGGCGAGAGCTTCTATGTCGAAGCCGGGCGGATCGACGGCGACTTCTGGGAGGTCAAGGCGACCGTCCTCTAGGCCGCTACGCTTGAGCCGTGGAGATCGGCAATCTCGAGAAGGTTCTCCGCGTCGGCGAGGGTCGCCGCCTCAAGCGGCTTCAGGAGCAGGCGGCGTACATCACGTCGCTCGAGCCCGAGTTCGAGAAGCTGTCCGCCGCCGAACTCGAGGGCCAGACGGCCGCCTTCCGGCAGCGGCTCGAGAACGGCGAGAGCCTCGACGACCTCGTCTTCGAGGCATTCGCGGCTGTGCGCGAGGCCCGCAAGCGCGCCTCCGACCAGCGCATGTTCGACGTGCAGCTGATGGGCGGGATCGTCCTCCACGAGGGCGACATCGCCGAGATGAAGACCGGCGAGGGCAAGACGTTCGTGGCGAGCCTCGCCCTCTACCTCAACGGTCTCTCCGGCCGCGGCGCCCACCTCGTCACGGTCAACGACTACCTCGCCCAGCGCGACGCCGAATGGAACAAGCCCGTCTTCGACTCGCTCGGGATGAACGTCGCCTACATCGAGACGATGATGCCGTTCGACCAGCGCAAGGCCGCATACGCCGCCGACGTGACGTACGGGACGAACTCCGAGTTCGGCTTCGACTACCTGCGCGACAACATGGCGGTCGGCCACGATGGCCTCGTCCAGCGCGGCCACGCGTACGGGATCGTCGACGAGGTCGACTCGATCCTGATCGACGAGGCGCGGACGCCGCTGATCATCTCCGGGGAGCCGGAGACCGCCGCGCAGATCTACAACGACTTCGCGCGCGTCGCCAGGCAGCTCACGCCGTTCCGCTCCTCGCCCGGCGACCCGAAGGGAGCCGCCGAGGACGCCGGCGCCGACTTCGAGTTCGACGAGAAGTTCAAGACGGTCGGCGTGACGCCGCAGGGCGTGGAGAAAGTCGAGCGCGCGATCCGGATCGACAACCTCTACGCGCCCGAGAACACGCAGCTCGTCAACCACCTCTACCAGGCGCTGAAGGCCGAGGCGCTCTACCACCTCGACATCGACTACGTGGTGCAGGACGGCGAGGTGAAGATCGTCGACGAGTTCACCGGACGGATCATGGAAGGGCGCCGCTGGAGCGAAGGCCTGCACCAGGCGGTCGAGGCCAAGGAGGGCGTGAAGATCCAGGAAGAGCACCAGACGATGGCCACGATCACGCTCCAGAACTACTTCCGCCTGTACGAGAAGCTCGCCGGCATGACCGGCACCGCGAAGACCGAGGAGAAGGAGTTCGTCGAGATCTACGGCCTCGACGTCGTCGAGATCCCCACCAACGTCGACGTCGCCCGCGCCGACGAGAACGACATGGTCTTCAAGACGAAGGAGGGGAAGTTCGCCGCGGTCGCGCGCGACATCGAGGAGAAGACGAAGGCGGGGCAGCCCGTCCTCGTGGGCACGATCGCCGTCGAGACGTCCGAGTACCTCTCGCAGCTCCTCACGCGCAAGGGCATCAAGCACAACGTCCTCAACGCGAAGGAGCACGCGCGCGAGGCCGAGATCATCAAGGACGCCGGCCAGCCCGGTGCGGTCACGATCGCCACGAACATGGCGGGCCGCGGCGTCGACATCAAGCTCGGCGACGGCGTCCGCGAGCTCGGCGGCCTCTACGTCCTCGGCACCGAGCGCCACGAGTCGCGCCGGATCGACAACCAGCTCCGCGGCCGCTCCGGCCGCCAAGGCGATCCGGGCGAGACCCGCTTCTACCTGTCCGGCGAGGACGACGTCATCCGCCTCTTCGCCGGCGACCGGATCAAGGGCGTCATGGACCGCTTCAAGATCCCCGAGGACCAGCCGATGGAGGCGAAGATCCTCTCCCGGCAGATCGAGGGCGCGCAGAAGAAGGTCGAGGAGCAGAACTTCGTCATGCGCAAGAACGTCCTCAAGTACGACGACGTGCTCAACCGGCACCGCGGTCTGATCTACGAGCAGAGGCGCCAGGTGCTCGACGGCGAGGATCTCTCCGAGCAGGTCAAGCTCTGGATCCAAGAGGTCGTCGAGGACACGGTCAACCTGTTCACGCAGGAGGAGTCCGAGCTCGAGTGGGACCTCGAGGCGCTGACCCAGGCGATGGCGCAGCTCTACCGGACCGAGATCACGGCCAAGGAGCTGGAGGAGGATCTCGGCGAGATCTCCCGTGACGCCCTGGTCGAGGAGTTCCAGACCGACGCGCTCGACGAGTACGAGGCCAAGGAGGAGGAGTTCGGCGGCGAGCTGATGCGCGAGCTCGAGCGCTTCATCGTCCTCCAGGTCGTCGACGTGCGCTGGCGCGAGCACCTCGAGAACATGGAGGTGCTACGCGAGGGCGTCCACCTGCGCCAGATGGCGCAGAAGGACCCGCTCACCGAGTACACGGCCGAGGGCGAGCGGATGTTCACCGAGCTCGGGCGGATCATCCGCAGCGAGGTCGTGCTCCACCTCTTCCACGCCGAGCTCGCTCCCGAGCAGGCCGAGCAGCAGCTTCAGCAGTCGCAGACGACGAACGGGAACGTCCAGTACCAGCACCAGACCTCGGCCGGCGCGGAGGCAATCGCGCAGGCAGGCGGGGGAGAGGCGCTCGCGACGGGCACGCCGACCTCGGGGGGCGTCGTCCAGACCGTGCGGGCGAGCGAGCACGAGAAGCTCGGCCGCAACGACCCGTGCTGGTGCGGTTCGGGCAAGAAGTTCAAGAAGTGCCACGGCGCCTAGGGCGCCATAGCTCCGAGCCCGTGCCGTTCGAGCCGTACGAGGACGGCGTCTACCTGCACGGCACGAAGGCACAGCTCGCGGTCGGCGACTTGCTGGTCCCGGGGCGCGAGTCGAACTTCGAGACCGGCCGAGTGATGAATTACGTCTACTTCACCGCAACGCTCGATGCCGCGGTCTGGGGCGCCGAGCTCGCCGGCGGCGACGATCGCGGGCGCATCTACATCGTCGCGCCCACCGGAGACTTCGAGGACGACCCGAACCTGACCGATCGGAAGTTCCCGGGGAATCCAACCCGGTCCTTCCGCAGCCGTGAGCCCTTGCGTGTCGTCGGCGAGCTTGTCGACTGGACCGGTCACTCCCCGGAGAAGCTCGAGGCAATGCGGGTCGCAGTCGATGCGTCGCGGCGGGGCGGAGAGGCGAAGATCGAGGACTAGGTCGACCGCTCTCTTTCACGCTTGGGGAATCGGATCGCCGCTTCCCAGCGACCAGATCGCGACCCCGTACACGCCGAGCCGCTCGGCCATGCGCAGGCGCACTCGCAAGGAACGGGCATCCGACCACCAGAGGGTCGAGTGGTCCTGCCGCGCCCGCCACTCTCCGGCCGATCCGATCCAGTGCGGTTGCGCATGCCAGGCACGCGCAGTCTGGCGGGCCTGGTTGACGCTCAGGCCGTAGCGGTGATGGGGCCGCCAGGCGTAGGCGTAGTCGGCGGAACCGAGGTAGATCTCGGTCACGGGCACGACCTTCTCCAACGTGGCGAGTGAGGCCCGCTGCCAGCGGAGTGGCCCGATCGGGCCGGGAGTCCTCTCCCAGGGGCCGTGATCGTCGTACGTCATCAGGATCAGCTGCGTCGCGTTCGCAGCCAGCGTCTGCAGGTCGTAGCCCATGGCTTTGTAGGCGGCGAGCGAGGTTGCGGCCGAGAGACAGACGGTGAGGGACGACCCGGGCGGCAGGTTCGCGTGCAGATCGGAGACAAGCGCGTCGAGCCCGCCGCTGTCCCGGGCGCGCAGCGCTTCCAGGTCGAGCGAGACGCCGT
Source organism: Gaiellaceae bacterium (assembly GCA_035262765.1). Taxonomy (GTDB): domain Bacteria; phylum Actinomycetota; class Thermoleophilia; order Gaiellales; family Gaiellaceae; genus Palsa-739. Next base: position 8,231 of record DATFSG010000085.1, read on the forward strand.
TCCAGCCTTCTGTTTGCACGTCGGAGGCGAGTGATCTGGCGACGGCGCCGACAGCGGACGGATTGCCGAGCGTCTGGTGGGCGAGCCGTTCCGAGAAGCCGTTCGAGCTGTTCGACCAGTTGTCGACCAGGAACACGCCCTGTAGCCCGTTTGCCTTGGCACGGGCCAGCTGGCGAAGAGCCCAGTGGTCAGGCGCGGAGACCTTGCCAGGGCCGGCGAGATCAACGCCGTCGACGCCCACGACGTCCATCGCCTTGGCGCTGCGATCGATCAGGCGCGCCGGTGACGGCTCGGACTGGAAACCGAGCACGGTGAGTGACGCCGGAGCGGCGGCCGGTCGTCCCTGCGCAGCGCCGGCCAGCCCGAGGAGCAACAACAACATCGCCGGCGCAGCGACGAGCGATCCCTTTCGCACCCCGTCCACGCTACCGGCGGCAGCAGGCGATCCCGGTGCCCGTGGCTAGGATGGCCGGCGCGATGGCCGACGAGATCCACGTATCAGTAGGCGACCAGCTCGAGGAGATCGGGGCCCAGCTCGACTGGGTCCGTGGTTACCTTTGACCCCGCTTCGCTGAAGGCCCGCCTCGACGAGCTCGAGCAGGAGCTCGCCCAACCCGACTTCTGGAACGACCAGCAGCGCGCGGCTCGGCTTTCCGCAGAGCACCAGCGCGCCCAGCAGAAGCTCCAGCGCTACGACGAGCTCGTCTCGAACGTCGAGTTCCTCCGGGAAGGCGCCGGCACGTTCCCCGACGAGGAGCTGGAGCCGGTGCTGCGCGACGTGCGTGCCGAGCTCGCCCGGCTGCAGGAGGACGCGCTCTTCTCCGGCGAGTACGACCCGGGCGACGCGGTCGTCACGATCCAGGCCGACGCGGGCGGAACCGACGCCCAGGACTGGGCCGAGATCCTGCTGCGGATGTACCTGCGCTGGGCCGAGCAGCGCGGGCTCAAGACCGAGGTGATCGAGTCGAGCCCCGGGGAGGAGTACGGGCTCAAGTCGGCCACCTTCACCGTGCGGGGCGAGAACGCGTACGGGATCCTCAGGGCCGAGCGCGGCAAGCACCGTCTCGTGCGTCTCAGCCCGTTCGACGCGGCGCACCGCCGCCACACGAGCTTCGCGCAGGTGATCGTCGCGCCGCTGCTCGAGGAGGCGGGGACGATCGAGATCGCCGACGACGACATCCGGATCGACACGTACCGCTCCTCAGGTGCGGGCGGGCAGCACGTGAACAAGACCGACTCGGCGGTCCGGATCACCCACATGCCGAGCGGCATCGTCGTGGCCGTCCAGAACGAGCGAAGCCAGTCGGCGAACAAGGACACCGCGCTCAAGATCCTCCGCTCGCGGCTCGCCGAGAAGGCGGAGGAGGAGCGGGAGGCCGAGCTGGCCCGCGAGCGCGGCGGCGTG
>DATFSG010000086.1:0-3852 GCA_035262765.1 Gaiellaceae bacterium
GACCCCCACCCGCGGGTGCCTGTGCGGCAGGTGGAGCCTGTAGATGCCGAGCGGAACGCTCTCGTGCTGGGTGGGGCCGTTCGGGGCATGGAAGGTGATGAGGAGGCGCGACGCGGACTGCCGGTTCGCCGCGGAGAGCTCCGCGCACGTGCCGGTGCGGTAGTCGAGCTGTACTCCGAGTCGCCACTCCCCGTTGCCCGGCTTGACCCCGAGGGGACGCGGAGGGGCTGTGGCCGTGATTGGCTGGGAGTTGAACCCTTCCGCCGCCGGCATGCACGCGTTTCGCGACTTGCACGGTGGCGGCACGTACCAGTGGAGCAGCGCGGTGCCCGTTTGGTGGACGAAGCTGTCGGCGGCTCGACGGCGCGCACGTTCGTGACGATCATCGTGCGGTCGGAGAGGTTGGCAAGTTCGAGACCAACCTGGAAGTGCGCGTTGGGGACGAAGTGCACCGTCGCCCCCGTCGTCACCTCGCCGGCGCCTCAGCACGTGAAGCGCTCCGAAGGCGTTGATCGTCGTCGGCGCGGGTCTCGGCGCTGCCCGCTGGGCGCAACTCCGACAGCGTGCGCCCGAGTCGGCTCGTCCTGCGATGATCGCGTAATGGATGCGAAGACGATCGATCAAGAGTTCGAGCAGTTGCAGAAAGAGTTCCAGGACGTGGCGAAGACCGTCGAGGGCCTCGCCGGGAAGATGCAGGAGGCCGACAAGGCCGGCGACAAGAACGCGACCGAGTGGCTGGGCGACCTGAAGCAGGTTGCACAGGAGATCGACGAGGAGCAGGCGCAGGTGCAGAAGCTCCTGCTCGCGCTGCACGACTTCATCGGCGCGGCCGCCGAGGCGCACCAGGCCGCAGCGGCGGAGGCGGACAACAAGCCGCCGCTATTCGCGCCCGGCCAGGAGCCCGCGGGAATGGAGGAAGGTCAGCAACAACAGCACCACCACAGCTTCCTCAGCGGGTGGTTCGGCGGGATGGGAGGAATGGGCGGCATGGGCATGGGCGGCGGGTACGGCGGCTACTACGGCAACTACTACGGCGGCAGCTTCGGCCAGGGGATGGCCGCCGGCGCGGCGATGAGCCTGGGCGCCAGCCTCGTCTCCAACATCTTCTAACGCATACCGCCGCGCTCGAAGTGGGCGCGGAAGAAGTTCTCGCTGCCGGCGGTGGCCATCGCCGACGATGCGCTGATCTCGAGCGCGAGCGCCGTGGCGGCGACGAGCTGGGCGAGTCGGTAGACCTTGCCCGGTCCCGCGCAGCCCATCAGCTCGAGCCAGCGCTTCGGGTCGGGCAGCGTCGTGCCGCCGCCGACGGTCCCGACCTCGAGACCGGGGAAGCGGATCGCCGCATGGAGCCCGCCCTCCACGCGCTGCTCCGTCCCGTGCGCCATCGAGCTCGTGCCGACGAGCCCGAGATCCTGGCCCGTCGCCGCGAAGACGGCCGCGATCGCCGACGCGGGCGTGAAAGCGACCGACTGCATCCCGGAGGCGACCGCGCCGTGCGTCCCGGCCCAGGCGAGCTCCTCGAGGTCGGTGCGCGTGGTGCGCAGCACCCGCTCGATCGCCGCGTCGGTCAGCGTCACCTCGGCGATCACCGTCTTGCCGTGCCCCTGCTGGAAGTACTCGAACGACGGCTTCTTGTCGCCGCCCATGTTTGCCTCGAGGATCGTGCGCTCGACGCGGACCGGCGCCTGCGGCAGGACGTAGGCCATGTTCAGCGCGTAGGAGTTGCGGGTCATCATGTTTGCGCCGAACGCGTCGCCGGTCGTGAAGCGCCAGAGGACGTGGCACATCGGGCCGACGACGTGCGTCTTCGCTTCGCGCAGGACGGCGTAGCGGGAGAGCTCCGGGTTGTCGGAGGCGCGCAGGAACTCGCGCATCGCGGGAACCTCGGACTCGATCCAGCGTGCGAGCGCGAGAGCGTCTCCGGCGTCTTTGCAGACGAAGCAAGATGCTCTGGTGATCCTGTCGGCGATCACGTATGTTCGGCAGCCGCCGGACTCCGCAATCGCCTTCGCGCCGCGCTGCACCGAGGCGGTCAGGCCGCCCTCGGTGTGCGCGAGCGGGATGACGACCTCCTCGTCCGACCGGCCGGTCTCGACGACGCCGCCGTCCTCGGTCAGCTCGTACTCGCCGAGCGAGATCGCGAGCTGCGCGACCGAGACGGGGATCGAGACGAGACCGGTCACCGCTTCGGCCGCCTTCGCGTAGGGCTCGAGGTCGACCTCGGGCAGGCCGAGTGCCTCCTGGCGCGAGCGCACGGAGTTCGGGTCGTTCTTGCGGGAAAGTCGCATCGGGCGGAGGCTATAACCTCGCCTCGTGTCCGCAACGATCATCGACGGCAAGGCGCTCGGCGCGAAGGTGCGCGAGGAGGTGGCCGCCTCGGTCGCCGAGCTCGGCCAGGTGGGGCTCGCCACCGTCCTGGTCGGCGACGACCCCGCGTCGCACATCTACATCGACCTCAAGCAGAAGGCCGCGACCGAGGCCGGGATGGAGGCGCGCGACCTCAAGCTGCCCGCTGACATGTCGGAGGAGGACTTGCTCGCGACGATCGCCGAGGTCAACGCCGACGACGGCGTCGACGGTCTCCTCGTCCAGCTCCCGCTGCCCGACCACATCGACGAGACGCGGGTGATCGAGGCGATCGCGCCGGCCAAGGACGTCGACGGCATCCATCCCCTCAACGCGGGCCGGCTCTACCTCGGCCGCCCGACACTCGTGCCGGGCACGCCGTTGGGGATCATGCGCATGCTCGACGAGTACGAGATCCTGCTCGAAGGGGCGCACGCCGTGGTCGTCGGCCGTTCCGCCATCGTCGGCAAGCCGATGGCCCACCTGCTGCTCCAGCGCAACGCGACTGTCACGATCTGCCACTCGCGCACCCAGGACCTGCAGCGGCACACGCTCGACGCCGACGTCCTCGTTGCCGCCGTCGGGCGTCTGCACCTCATCTCGCCGGACATGGTCAAGGCGGGCGCCACGGTGATCGACGTCGGGATGAACCGGGACGAGTCGAGCCGCAAGGTGCTCGGCGACGTGGATCCGGGTGCGATGGAGCGGGCGGCCTACATGACGCCGGTCCCGGGCGGTGTGGGGCCGATGACGATCGCAATGGTGCTCCAGAACACCGTTACGGCAGCGCGATTGCGCCACGCCGGAGCTATTGCAGAAGCCCGAAACTGAGCTAGACTCCGGCTGTTCCGTATTGGTCGGCGGCTCGGTGCCCGGGCCGTCGTTTTTCGCAAGGAGGAAGGGTTTGGCTGAGGGCACCGTCAAGTGGTTCTCGAACGAGAAGGGGTACGGCTTCATCGAGCGCGAAGGCGGCGATGACGTCTTCGTCCACTTCTCCGCGATCACGATGGATGGCTACAAGTCGCTGACCGAAGGCCAGCGCGTGTCGTTCGAAGTCGTTCAGGGCGACAAGGGCGCGCAGGCCGCCAACGTCCAGGCTGTCTAGAGAACCTGTCGGACCATTGTTGAGAGGGCCCCGGCAAGGGGCCCTTTCTTTTGGGAGGATCGAGCGAGATGGCAATTGACCGCGAGCAGCTTCTGAAAGTGGCGCACCTGGCGCGGCTCGAGCTGCGCGAGGAAGAGGTCGAGCGGCTCGAGGGCCAGCTGAACGACATCCTCGAGGCGGTCTCGAAGGTCTCGGAGCTCGACCTCTCCGACGTGCCGCCTACCTCGCATCCGCTGGAGGTCGTCAACGTCTGGGAGGCTGACGAGCCGCGGCCCTGCCTGCCGGCCGAGGAGGCGCTCGCCAACGCGCCCGAGCGCGAGGGCGACTTCTTCAAGGTCCCGCCGGGAGGCGCAGCGTGATCGACACCCTTCGCCTGACGGCCGAGCAGGCAAAGGGCTTGC
>DATFSG010000087.1:0-7574 GCA_035262765.1 Gaiellaceae bacterium
ATCGCGAAGGGCTACCCGAAGGGCGTCATGCCGCCGACCTTCAAGCAGTCCCTGACACCGACGCAGGTGAACGACCTCGTCGCCTTCATCCTCTCGGGCACCTCGAAGTCCTAGCGCTCAGGCGAGAGGACGCTCGCCCAGGCGACCGAGCTACCGCGTCAAGAACGAGCTTCCGAGCACCCGCTGCAGCGTGGCCTTGTTCCTGCCGTAGTGGGGTCCGCAGATGACGGCGGCTCCTATGACTGCGTAGGGGCCGTGTTGAAGCCGAGTGCCCAAGCGCCATGGCGCTCCGGCTCCCGGCGCGCAGGTCACCCGGTCGGTGCCTGCCCAAAGGCCGATCGGGGCTGGGTTGAGCCGCCAGACGATGCTTGGGTTCACCCGCCCTCGGAGGGGAGCTGCGGTGCCGAACCAAACGGCGACGCCATCTCTTTCCAGTCGCTCCGGCGGGGGCAGTGCCGCTCCGCAGGTCGGGGTAGGACGCGCCGTGGTGAGCAGCAGGTAGTTACTCAGCCCGCTCCAGCAGTTCCACTCGACGCGCTTCCAGGCGGCGGGGTAGCTCAGCGAGAGTCCGTTGATGTTTGCGACCGCGCTGCCGTGACCTGCGCCAGCGGATCCGGGGCTCGAACCCCCCGGCCCACGCAAGGCAAGGGTTGCTCCGGCTACAACTGCGAGGGCGACGACCAGTCCCGCGACGAGCAGACGACGCTGCCTCATCCGCCGCTTCGCCTCCGCGATAACCGGGTCGAGCGAGAACGGCAGGTGCCGAGCGTGCACCGTCATAGCGCCAGTATCGCTAGCACCATGCTCATACGTCAAGCGGGAGTGCTCGGGGGTCATTCCGGAACACTGGCCCAGGCCTGTGTCTTCTCCCCAGGCGGAATTCGGTCTCGGCAGCTCTTCAGGCTGCTTTCAGAACTGCGTCCCACCGGTCTGCTTCGGCGGGCAGATCTGGTCGCTATAGGAGCAGAAGACGCAGCAGTCGCCAGCGAGCGGCCGCAACACCACCGAACAGCCGGGGCAGGTATAGAAGAACTGGCAGGCGTCTGTTGGCATCTCGGCCCGCGTCGCAGCGCCGCAGCGGGGACAGGTGATTATCGCGCTGGTCACGACGACAGTCATGCGAGCCAGCCTAGTCAGGGGTCATACCCGAACACTGGCCCAGGCCAGCGAAGCGCGCTGGCCTGGGCGAAGTGAGGCTAAGAGGCCAGTCCGGCTGCTCTACCCGAGGTGCCACCTTGTCCTCTTCGGGTTCTTCACGACGGCGATGCCACGCGGGAGCAACCCGGGGAGGAAATCCTGCTCGGCAGCGCAGTGGGCCTATGTATCGGACGAGGTGGGTTCGGGTCGGGTGTTGTCTCGTCCACTGGCGCGACACTGAATATGCCCGAAGGCTGTTACGTCGCCGACCCGCAGCGTCACCCTCCGAGGAGGCGCCTTCGCTGAGTCAGCCACTTGCGCGGAGCCGGGGTATGCGCCGATGCCAACGCTGAGAGCGAGGACGACGCCGATGACGAAACGCATTGAAGCCTCCTAGTTGTCGCGAGCGTGTGAACGCCGATACTCCTCGCGCACGGTTAGAGGCTTGCTAGAAAAACACTAGATCCCCGCTAGAACATCGGGTAGCAACGCCAAACGACGGCCACGCCGAGGGACCCAGCCGAGTTTGCGGTCGCCCGGAGGGCGTCCTACGCTGAGGGCAACGTGACGCTGCGCGACCGACTCCGGCGATGGTGGAACCCAGGAAAGTGGCGGGATGAACACCCGGAGGTCTCCGACGGCGAGGGCTTCTACGACGCCGAGCAGAGGCTCGCAGAGCGCACAGTGGCGGAGAGCGGCGAGTTCTCGACCTACGACCCTGGTGACCTTCAGTAGTCAGTGGTCACTCCGGAGGCGGTCAGGCGGAAGGGGGCCCAGCCCGCGGGGCGTTCGGACTACCCGCCGTGCCCTGCGATTTGCAGGATCGGCCACAGCAGGAGCAGCAGCGCGAGAGCGGCGACCACTCCGATGACTACGCGAGTCCAGGTCACGTTCATCCCCTATGAGTCTATGACGATCACCCGGCGGTGATTCGGCGCCCACGGAGGTCGAGTTCCACGATCGCGTGGACGGCGACGGAGAGAGCGAGCACGAGGATCGGCCACACCGGCCAGAAGTAGCCGCGACTCGTTACCGCCCAGATCAGCGTGAAGAAGACGGAGGCCGACAGTGCTGCCGCCGCGTGCACGGCGAGCGCGCGGCGGGCAGGTGAAACCCGCTCGATCGCGAGCTCGGCCAGTGCGTGGATTGCGAGCGGCAGGCCGAGGACGATGAACGTCCACTCGGGCCAGAAGTAGCTGCGGGTCGTCAAGGCCCAGATCAGTGTCAGGACGAGGGTGACGACGGCGTAGGTCGCGGCGTGCGTCTTGAGGGTTGCCCGGCGCTGCCGAAGCGTCGGCTCCCGTCCTTCCTCCACGCCGGCGAGCAGGGCGTTGACGAGGCGGCGGGCGCCGGCCGCGAGCGGGCCGAGCATGAGCAGGCCGATCGTGAGCCCGACGATCCCGACCGGGACGCCGAGCAGGGCGCGGCCGAGCGTGTCGACGTGCCAGCTGCCGAGTCTCGGGAAAGGCGTTGATCCTGTAGCGCTCCACCGGTACCAGACGGGCAGCGTCAGCGCGCCGAGCGAGGTGGCGAGCAGCGAGAACTCCGCGACAGCGACGGCGAACCCGACCGTCAGGCGGAGCAGGAGGTACGTCTGCTGCCGCCAGAACGCGCCGTCGGAGAGGACGTTGAGCCCCGAGCGCCAGAAGCCGCGCGGCCCGGGCGACCGCAGCGGCGGGTTTACGGACGTGCCGAGCAGATCGTTCGCGATCCCGCCGTTCAGGCGCGCGAGCCCGCCGACGGCGTAGCGGAACCCGACGAGCGCCGGGATCACGAGCGGCGTGATGGCCAGGACCGGAACGACGACCCAGCCGGCGATGAGCACCGCGAGTGCCAGCGGCGCGAGAGGCACGGCCGCGAGGAGGTAGACGAGTGTGCGCAGCTTTCCGATCACGCTCCGGATCATGCGCGCGGCCGCCGAGCCGGACAATCCGGCTACCTGGCATCCCCCCTTGGGGATAGCACCACCTCGCGTTCGTCCCAGCCGCGCTGTACCTTTGCGCGCGTGCTGCGGCGGCCACGCTCACTTTTGCTCGCAGGTTCGCTCGCACTCGTCGTCGTGGCGAGCGCGGCGGCCGCCTGGGGTGGAAAAGATCCCGCGCACAACACGCGGATCGGACGGATGCCGAGTTCCTGCCACAGCGCGCCGAAGGGCAAGGAGTGCATCAACGCCGTTGTGTACTACCTCGACAAGGCGCGGTCCCGTTCTCACCTGCCGCCGTACGCGCTCCCGGCGAACTTCCCGTCGCTGTCGCCACCGCGGCAGCTGTTCATCCTCGTCAACCTCGATCGCATCCAGTACGGACTCCCACCGTTCCCCGGAATGACGGCACAGCTGGATCACGACGCCCTCGCGAGTGGCGTCTGGCCGGCGGACGATCCGCACCCGAGCCACCCGACCGGCCTCAGCATCTGGTGGCCGGGCTGGGCCGGGGCGTTCTACAACGCGCCGATGGCGTACGAGGTGTGGGTGTGGGATGACGGCCTAGGGGCTACCAACCCTCGCTGCACGCCGTCCGATCACTCGCGCTGCTGGGGGCACAGACACTCCGTGCTGTGGAGATACGGCTCGAGGCTCGCGATGGGCGCCGCCGCGGGACGCGATTCGAGGCACCGCCGCAGCTACGCGTATCTCTTCGTCGGCGGCAACGCGGGCTACAAGCCGTCGTATACGTACACCTGGAAGCAGGCCGTCAAGGACGGAGCGGGCACGAACACGTACGACCCCGGCCCAGCACCGAGCGCGATGTGCAACGTCCCGATCCTCTTCGCGCTGAAGCTGGCCGGCGCGTCACGGGCGCTCAAGAAGGCGCACTGCAGCTACGGCGGGGTCGTCACCAAGCACAGCAACTACGAGCTCGGAGTCGTGATCGGGCAGCACCCCGGGTGGGGCACGACGCTCGCGCCCGGTGCGGGTGTTCGGCTCACCGTCAGCCTCGGCCCGCGCTAGCGACGATCACGCCGGTTGACTCCAGGCCGGCGTGCGGAAGGAGGCGCAGCGGACGCTTAACGAGCCGCCCGCTACGCGTTAGGCGACTCCTACGGCTGCTTCCGCCAGCGCGGCCTGCCTGCGATTAGCCAGACGCCCAGGGTGCGGAATTCAGGAGGAGGTGGACCCGGATGAGAGCGCTTTGCGCGTTCGAACTCGCGCTGTTTCTTGGACATCGGCGGTGTCGCTCTCTGTTTCTTCTGCTCACCGATGTCATGCTTTTGCGCCACCTACGGCGCTAGGAGGATGTCCTCCCTTCTCTTATCCATATTGAGGACTTTAGATGACCACCTTCGGCAGCCCACGGTCATTCCAGAGAACGCAGGCCCAGGCGACGGACTCCAGGGTCGTCCTATTCTCAGCATGTGCCGCACGAGGCGTTCTACGCGACCGCCGCGGGAGTCATCCCGATCTTCCTGATCCTGCTCGTCTTCCAGACGCGGGAGTATCGGTACGGCGCTGCCAAGGGCTGGCGGCGCCCGTTCTATGCGGTCGTGGTCGGAGCGGACATCATCTTCGCCGGAGCCGCGGAAATCGTTGCAATGTTCGCGCTGTTCCGCCTCCAGGATCGAACCTGGGAGCGAGACTTTGTGTTCGCCGCTGTTGCTGGCCTGACTGCCTTCGTGGCGATCGTGGGCCTGAAGGTCAGCGCGGCACGTCGCGAGAGTTCCTAGCCGCGCACGTTTGTGATTGCGCGATTCCCGGCAATAAGCCGAGCGTTAGGACGGATCAGCAGACGACGGAATGGAACATGCTTGACCGTCAGCCTCGTCACGAGCCGACAGTCCGGGGTCACCACACTCGCAGAAGAAGTCAACGGGGACTTCCACACCGCCGAGCCTTTGAATGCCCTTGGCGATCGTGTCGTTGAGGAACCGCGCACTCTCCGCAACCTGACCCAAGACGGGAACAGCCTCAGTGCTCATCTAGTCCTTTTCCTGGTGCATGTCCCGAAGAGCGCTGCTCGCGTCCGGAAACGATGCGTCCTCATGCCGTCAGGAGCTTCGCAGGCGGCGGAAGGGCGTAAGGCGTACAAATGTGCCCCCTCGCGCCGCGAGCCACGCGGGCTTGCAGATACGTGGTTCCCAACTCGCGACTCATCGGTCGGCTATCACTGCCCGTCGTGAGGCCTACTCTGCGTCGGGATAGGGAAGTTCGTCCGGCTGACAGTTCCGGAAGTCAGGGTCCGGGTGCACGTCGAACTGGACCGCCGAGATGGTCGTGTGTCCCTCGAGCAAGGACCGCACGACGCGGTGCATACCGTCCATGACTCGCCCGTCGACTCCGAGAATGATCGGGTAGGTCAGATCGACGGCGTGAACGAGACGTACGTGTTCGGCGAACTCGCGCACGGTGAGTTCAGACCAGTAAGCGGTGTCCAGTTCCCAGATGGAGTCGATGGGCACCCGTTTCACCGGGAAGTCGCGGCTCAACTCGACGAGCCGGTCCACATCCCAGGCATCAAGGCCCTTTGCTCCAGGCCAGAAGTGGTACTGCTTCCGCACCCCGTCATTTGAGCAGCTTCGTCACTCGGGACTCCCGAACGCTGGCCCGGCGAGCGCGCGGCAACTACGCTTCGATGACGATGGCTCGGCTGCTCCTCCACACCTTGCCGCTGTATGGCGAGGACGCGGCCCGTGGCGATCATCCAGACCTGCGCTGACGTCTCCAGTCCCGTCGTCGCAGGAGGTCGTAGTGGTCAACGTATTCGCGGCAGCCGCCGCATCATGGGGCGTCGCCATGGCGCTCGCGCCGCTGCTCCAGATCCACAGAATCAGGCGAACTCGCAGCTCGGCGAGCGTCTCCGTTGCGTATCAACAGGTGCTTCTCGTCGGATTCGTGCTTTGGCTGTCGTATGGGATTGCGGCCGCGAATGTGGCGCTGATCATCCCCAACACGGTCGCAGTGGTCGTGTGTGCGGCCGGGATCGTCGTCACACTCAGGTACCGCTAGAACACCTTGATGGAGCCTGAGCAGATGTTTGCGCCCACGACGCCCGCGCTCCTGTTCGGCGCGTAGATCGTGACCGAGAGGGGGCCCCTGTGGAAGGTGCAGAGTTTCCGACCGTGGGGTCTCGAAACGACTTCGCCGCGGCCGTTCTTCTTGCTGCTTTGACTCACGATCCGCTGGGCGATGAACTTGATGGCCGCCGACGGCCCGGTGAGGACGAGGTAGACAAGCGGATGCGGCGGTAAGTGGACGCTCACCACCTCCGTGGCACGGCTCCCAGTTGGAGGCTCGATGAGACTGCAGAGGGCTCTGGTCGACGCGGTTCGGCGCTTGGCATAGATAGCGACCTCGGCTTGGTTCCCGGAAACCGCACAGGCTCGCATCTCCCCGTTGAAGTCGGTGCTCCCGGAAGAGGCGCTGAATCGTCCACTGCCTGCTCCGGACAGCTCGCTGGCCAAGAGCCTGCAAACTCGTCGGGTTTCCCCGCTCGATCCTGGTGCACGAATGACGAGATGCATCTTCGAGCTGTGGTTGTAAAGCGCGCAGGTGTGCTTGCCCGATCCCCCACGGAAAACCAGGAACAGCACGACGGCGGCGATAAGCAGCAAAGCGACGAGCGAACCCCTCGTCGCGACCCCGCGATGCCGGTCCTCCCAGGCGGCAATCCTCCCCTTCGGAGCGTCCTCGCTCACCGGTCCGATCGTAACCCGGACATCGGGCACGGCCCGAGTTGCGAGTCCGCTGCCCTATCCGTTGAGGTCGTGAGCGTGCTTCAGGTACACAGCGAAGGGTGCGTCGTCGAACTCGCCCGTTCGACCCTCCACCAGGCCGCGTGCGGCGATCTCTCCGACGTAGCGCATGTCCAGGCGTTCCATCACCTTGCGCGAGGCAAGGTTGTGGCGTTCCGTGAAGGCGATGACCGATTCGGCCGAGAACGCCGAGTGAGCAAAGCGAAGTCCCTCTCGGCCGATCTCCGTGGCGTACCCCTGACCTCGAAAGTCGCCGAGGAGGCTCCAGCCGACCTCCAGCCGAGAGGACGACCAGTCGGTGCCTTCGGTCAGTGAGGCGATCTGGACGGTGGTCGGAGCGTCGACCGGCATCCGGGATAGGCCGCCGCGGCCGACCAAGGCACCGTCGGAGCGCCTGTAGGCGATCCACTTGTGCACTCCGTCGTTTGCCCAGCCACGCTGCGCGGACTCGGCGAACTCCCCGGCCTCGGCCGTGCTCCAAGGGCCGGCGACCCACGTGGCTACCACCGGGTCTTGATGGAGCCTCACCAGATCATCTGCGTGCCGCGGCCCGATCGGTTCCAGGCTGAGCCGGGCGGTCAGACAGAAGCCGTACGCAGGGGTCATCAATCGTACGGTGGGTGCCACTCGAGGCTCGCCGCAAGCTCGGGGTCCCAGCCGCAAGTGATGCAGGCGTGGCGTGCGACAGAGCGTCCGAACTCGAGCGCGGTCGAGTACGGGTTCTCGCTCCGAACGACGTCGTCCCAATC
>DATFSG010000088.1:0-24087 GCA_035262765.1 Gaiellaceae bacterium
CAACGGCGAGCGCCCATTCGAGACCGCGCTCCTACACAGGGACCGTCTGGGTCGGGATCAAGGGTTGGGGCAACGTGAAAGCCAAAGCGGGCATTTACCTCCGCCCGACCTTCCGCTGTACCAACGCTTCCTGCCCGGCCGCAGACGGGGTGCTCCACGCTCGTCATGTCGTTCTGATTGAGACCGCGTACCCGGGCTGGAAGTTCGGGGCGTGGCACGGCGCTTGCAAGAGCCAGAGGCCGAAGTGCGTGATCGATGCCGCACACGCTCACAAGGACGCGTCGGGCGCACGCAGGATTCGCGTCAGTGCCAGTTTCGTCCCGGTCGCACCGGGCCTCACCCGAGCAAACCCGATCCCGATCGGCACCGCCAAGAGCCTTGGGAACGACTTCACGGTGCGCGTCAACTCGACGACTCCGAACGTGCAGCTCTCGCCGGCCGCGCCGCCGGGTGCCGAGTACTACGCGGCCAATCTGACCGTGAAATACACCGGAGGCGGCTCTTCGACGGCCCGGAACGTCGGAACCTACGACGCCATGGGGACCCACCCCACCCTCTACAACCCGTTCGGGAACGCCTGTCCGGAGCTTCCGCAGCCGCCGTTGGATTACAACGCCACGATCTTCTCGGGCCAGTTCACGAGCGGCTGGATCTGCTGGACCATTGCGGCGGACGACTCCGCCGGTCTCGAGCTCTACTTCGGCTCGGGCACGCTCGACTTTCCGGGCACCACCTGGTTCGCACTCCACTGACCCAGGGTCAGCGACTAGCGGTGCAGCACGGCAACGCCGCGCGACGAGAAGACGACGTGCCACTCCCTGTCCGACTCGTACCTCCGGACCTTCCGCTCGTACCCTGGGATATGGAGGGTGTGATCGTGAAGGTCGACGACGATCCAGCGCGACCGTCCAACCGATGGGAACGTGTAGATGCGGCGCCGCTCCGAGAGGTAGCCCGCGAGCTGGTCCGACGCAGACACCGGCACACCGGCCGGAATCAAGTTGATCGCGTGCGCCTTTGCCGAGACGAGCGGCGAGCCCAACGCCCCTACATCGCGCGCGATTTGATTGATGGGGCTGAGGACAGCGACCAACGCGGTGGCGATCAGCACCCAGAGTGAAACGCGTTCCGCCTGACCTCTGAGGCGAGCTGCTCCAAAGATGCTGGCCGCGACCACGAATGGGGCGATGCCGGCCGTGTACTGGTAGCCGATCGAGGTCTGGTTTCCCTGGCTCGACAGCAGGTCAATCACCAACTCGGGCACGGCTCCGAGCATCAACAGCGGCTCGAGTAGCCAGAGTCCCAGGAACGGGATGAGCAGCACGATGACGTAGAACGCCTTGTGTCCGGTGGCCACGGCGTGCACGAACGCCATCGGATTCGCGAAGAGCTTGTGCGCCATCCCACCCGGCGTTCCGCCGACAGCGTGGTATCGACCGGCAAACGGGTCGACGCCCGTTGGAGAGAAGTGCGGGACCACCCAGAGGAAGTTGAATACCGTCAGTCCGAGTCCGATCGAGAAGACGCTGAGCCCGAACAGCCGGCGGCCGCGACGGACCGCGTACCAAATCCCGAGACAGCCGATCGCAAGCGGGATCTCCTCCTTTGTCGTGCAGGCGAGCAACGCAACCAACGAGAAGGCGACGAGTCGGTCCTCGTCGAGGAACCAGACGGCATAGAGCACGAGCGGTAGCGCGAATGAGACCGAGTGGAAGCCGTCCCCGATCGTGAACGCGTTGAACTGGGTCGCCGGATAAAGGAGGTAGGCGAACGCAAAGTGAGCAGCCGCACGGGAGGACTCGATGTGCTTACGTGCGAGCCAGTAGACCGGCAGCGTTCCGCTGACGACAGCCAGGACCTGAACGACGAGCAACAGCGTCGGGCTCGACCAGATCCCGAACAGTGGAACGAACAGCAGGAGGAACGGATCGACGTGGTAGCCGAGGCGGTTGCTCTGGTGCCCGTTGACCGTCGTCTGCTCGAGAAAGTGCCCGTGCAGCGTGTTCCAGATCGACTGGACCATGTCCCCGAGGTCGAACCGCGCCTCTTTGTAGACGGCGTAGTGGACGATCGCAGCGAAGACGAACAGCACCGCGTACGCCGCCATCCCCGCGTAGACGACGCGCAGGGCGACGGCGGCCTCACCGGTGTCCCACCAGCGTCCGCGGAGCGCGGAGAACTTGCGCCCGCGGCGAGGCGCCTCTTCCTCGCTCAGAGCCGCTTCGCTCACCTGCCCACGCCGTTGGTGCGAGTCGGGCGCTTGTGCAGCACGGTCACGCCATGGGAGGAAAAGACGATCCGCCATGCCTTGTCGGTTTCGTACTTCCGCAGCTTTTGCTTGAGCGCAGCCGCGTCGGAGAACGTGTGGTCGTTGACGTCCACGATGATCCAGTGCGAGTGCACGGCGAACGGGAACGTGTAGATGCGCCGGCGCTCGGAGAGATGTGCGCCAAGCTGATTCGACGCCGAGACCGGGACTCCGCTCGGGATGAAGCTGACGGCATGCGCCTCTGCTGACACCTGCGGCGAGCCGAGCGCCTGCACATCGCCGGGCAAGACGTAGATCGGGCCGATGAGCGCGACCGCCGCGGTGGTGAGAAGCACTGCTAAGGAAAGGCCGGCCGCATAACGGCGGAACCGCGCCGCCCCGAAGATGCTGGCCGCGACGATGAAGGGAATGGCACCCCCGCTGTAGTGGTAGCCGATCTCGGTCTGGGCCGGATGATTCGACAAGAGGTTGATCGCTAGGTCGGGAACTGCACCGAGGAGCAGCAGCGGCTCCAGTAGCGCGAGGCCGAGAAACGGCACCAGCAACAACCCGACGTAGAAGGCGTGCTGCCCGCTCGCCACGGCATGTACGAAAGCCATCGGATCGGTGAAGAGCTTGTGTACAGCGCCCTGTGGCGTCCCACCGACCGCTTGGTAGCGGCCCAGGAACGGATCGGCGCCACTCGGCGAGAAGTGCGGTATGACCCAGAGGAAGTCGAAGAGCGTGACAGCGAGCCCGACTGCGAACACGCCGAGGCCGACGAGGCGACGACCCTTGCGAACCGCGTACCAGATGCCCAACAGGCCGATCGCCAGTGGGATCTCTTCCTTTGTCGTGAAGGCGAGCAACGCCACGGCGCCGAAGGCCACGAGCCGGTCCTCGTCGAGAAACCAAACGGCGAAGAGCACGAGCGGCACCGCGATCGAGACGGCGTGGAAGCTGTCGGCGGTCGTGAAGGCGCTGAACTGCGTCGCCGGGTAGAGGAGATACGCCAACCCAAAGTGAGCGCCTGCACGCGAGGAGCCAAGGTGCTTGCGCGCAAGCCAGAACACGGGCAGGGCACCGCTGCTCACCGCGAGTGCCTGCACGATCGGCAGGAGCAGCGGGCTCGACCAGATCCGCAGAAGCGGGACGAACAGCAACAGGAAGGGGTCCGCGTGGATACCCAGCCGGTCGCGCTGATGCCCGGACAGGGTCGTCTCCTCCAGACCGTGGCCGTGCAGGGTGTTCCAGATCGCCTGCACCATGTTCCCGAGGTCGCCGCGGGGCGTCTTGAAGACGAGGTAGTGGATGACCGCCGCAGTTACGAAGAGCAGTGCATAGGCGGCAGCCCCTGCATAGACGACTCGCGCCGCGACCGCGGCTTGGCCGGACTCGAACCGAAGCCTCGCCCGCAGCGCGGCGACCGCGCCCGACCCGTGCGGCGCTTCGCCCTGGCTCAGCGCAGTGTCACTCACTGCGAAGTTCGCCCCCCGAGCTGCTCAGCGCAGCACGTCGCGAACGTGCGCCCGACCGGCGACGCTCGACTGCACCTTTTCCTCGTGCTGGCTCGTGAGCATCTCGCCGATCAACCCAAGCGACAGGAACTGAATCCCCACGACCACGAGCAGCACGCCCAGCAGCAGAAGCGGCCGCCCGCCGATCCCGGCACCGCCGATCTTGTCGATCGTGAGATAGACGAGGATCGCGCCGCCGGCAAGCGATGCGATCAGGCCCACACCTCCGAAAAGGTGGAGCGGGCGATACCGGTAGCGCCCCATGAAGACGATCGTGAGGAGGTCGAACGGTGCGCGTAGGTAGCGCTCGATCCCGAACCTCGAGGTCCCGTTCGTCCGGGCCCGATGGTTCACCGGCAGTTCGGTGACGCTGAAGCCGAGGTGGTGGGCGAGCACCGGGACGAAGCGGTGGCGCTCGCCGTAGAGGCGCACGTGCTCGAAGACCTCCGCGCGATACGCCTTGAGGCCGCAGTTCATATCGTGCAGCTTGACCCCTGTCGCGAGCCGCGTCGCTCTGTTGTAGATCCTGGACACGAACCGCCTGAAGAGCGGATCATGCCGGTCGCACTTCCAGCCCGAGACGACGTCGAAGCCGTCGTCGAGCTTGGCCAAGAGGCTCGGGATCTCGGCTGGGTCGTCCTGCAAATCTGCGTCCATCGTCACGATCACGTCGCCGGCGGCGACCTCGATCCCAGCTGCGAGCGCCGCTGCCTTGCCGAAGTTCCTCCGCAGGCGCACGACCCGAACGTTGAGATGTGCGGCGTGGAGTCGGACGAGCTCGCGATAGGAGCCGTCGGTCGAGCCGTCGTCGACGAAGACGACCTCCCACTCGAGACCGGTTTGTGCGAGCGCCGCCTCGAGCTCTCGATACAGCTGCTCGAGCGTCGCTTCCTCGTTCAGGAGCGGAACCACGACTGAAACGGTCCGCCGGCCGTGGTCCGCGCCCTTCGGCGCCGGACCGTCATCGACCAGTTCGATCGGATCCGTCAGTTCCTCGCGAACGCGTTCGCCGCCGGAAATCGCCACATTCCCAGTATCAGCGAGGCAAAAGCGACGGCCCGCGCCCGATCGCATAGGTAACCCCGAACGTTCGTCTGGTCGTCGACTGCTAAACGCGACGTTGCAGCAAGATCACGCCGTGATCGGAAGCCCTGTAATGCCAGTGCCGATCGGCGCGCATGATCCGACGAGCGAATCCCGAGTCGGTCACGAGGAGCGTGTAGTGGCGAAGGGCTGCCGGGGAGAACTTGTAAATGTCATGCCAATCCTGCTGCGTCAGTAGCTCGGCACGTGCGTCGAGCTCGACGCGGCCGCGAAGGTTCGGCGCCTCCCACAGCACCCAATCGGCGAGGGTATAACTCGCAGCCACTCGAGCCCTGTGCGGCTGGGTTCGCAGGGCCGCTATGACCGTGCTCGAACCCTCATAGTCTCGATGCGAAGCCACCGCGAGCCCAGCGACGCCTACGGCGAGCAGAGCGGCCGCAACCAGTCCGGCGGCAGGCCGAATGAACTCGGACGGCTTTACGAGCTTCATGCCCGTCAGCGGCGGCATGATCGCGAGCACGGCGATCCCAAACCACAGCGTGAGCCGCACGGCGCTGAGCGCGCCGGCGAAGGTCACCGCGAGGATGATCACGTCGATCGCCCTCAAGCGCCTCCAGCGAGCGGCGATCACGAGCGCACAGATCCCGGCGACCGCGAAGAACAGAGGCGAGTTTGCGAGCGTCGTCTGTCGCCACTCGGCAATCTGCTGCCCGTAGGGAGGCGCAACGAGCATCGTGTGGTAGTAGCCCGGAAGTTCCAACGCGTAGGGAGACACGAGCACGGTCAGCGGAGCGAGCGCAACCACGGCAACCGGCAGCCGCCGGATGCCCGTCCGAGCCAGCGCCTGGAGCCCATAAGCCGAGACGAGGGGGGCGCCAAGGACGACCGATCCGTGGACATTCGCCCAGAGGACTAACAAGGGGAGAGTCCACAACGACGCCCGATCGCGTAGGTCCGGGTCGCGCAAGATCAACCAGAGGATGACGGCGAAGAGCGGGATCGCCAACGACTGTGTCCGCACAAGCGCGGCCGTCGGACCGGCGAGGAAAGCGGCTATCAGCCAGAAAATCAGCGCGCCGGGAGATCCGCCGCGCGCGTGCGCCGCCGCGGCGGCGAACGCGAACCCGATCAGCATCGCCGCGATCCCGACGCCGACGACCAACCCCACTCCACCGACCCGGTCGACGCCGTAGAGGGCAAGCTGCCCCAGCCATTGCTGGTCCACCCAGCGGTGTCCCTGGGCGAGCAGGGTCAGCCGCTCGACCGATGGGAGACCATGGTCTGCGACCTCGCGGCCGCTGACCAGCGCGACCCACGTGTCCGGCTGGATCAGCGCTCTCGATGCCGCAACGAGCGCCAGCCCGAGCAGCGTCACGGGCGCGACGACCGGCAGCAGACCGCCCAGCCACGCCGCCCGCCTCGCGCCAACTGGCTGAGGAAGATCGAACGACGGGCTCGCGGAGCTGCCGGAAATCACGGCGAGCTCCCAGTGACCGTCGTCGGCCCGCGCCCGAGCGCGTGGCCACCCCCGGGTCGGGTTGTCCACGGGGTCAATGCAAAGCGCCGAGGCCGGTCGCTGAGCGCGCATGCGGCGGCCGCCGCCGCAACGACGACGAGCACGTGCGCGACCTGGATCGTTGAGCCGGCCTGCGTCGCGGACGCCCCCCAGATCAGGAGCGGTACGACCCAGGCGACGCCGAGTCGTTTCCGATAGAGCGCGACGACGACGAGCAGCACCGCGAGATAGTGGAGCTCGAGCAGCGGCGTGAGCAGGATGAAGGCGAGGATCGCGAGCGCATAAGCATCTCGGTCACGGCCGCGACGGCCGAGAGCGAAGACGAGCAAGAGCACGAATGCGCCGACTGCGGTCTCCAACGCAACCGCGGCGGTCCAGCTCGGAAGAAGGGCGTGCAGGAGCGCTGCGACCGAGTAACTGCGCGGCCCTTCGCTGCTCGAGACTATCGATAGGAGGCGGGGGTAGCCGCGTAGACCGGCGAACCCAATGCCGACCCACGGCAGGATTACGAGCAGAGCGGTCACCAGCGCCGTCAGCGCCGCTGTCCGATAGCGACGAGTTGCGACGAACCAGATCAGGAGCGGCCAGAAGAACAACTTGAGCGCGATCAGGAGCCCGGCAGCCAGCGCGGCGACAGCCGGCCGGTCTCGGTAGCGCCAGACCAGCGCCAGCCCGACGAGCATCGGTAGCGTCAAGTTGCCCGTCTGGATGCCGATGATCGTCGGCCACCAGAGGAAGCCGATCGCATAGCAGCGCCAATCGCGGACGCCGAGAAGACGAAGCGTCGCGACCACCGCGAGCGCGGCTAGCGCCACCGCGATGATCTCCGCCGCCAGCGGTGGGAGCAGCGTGAACGGCGCGAGGATATAGGCGCCGAGAGGCGGATAAAGGAACGCCGTCCCCTGGGCGAGCGCGCGCGAGCCGAGAGCGCTGTATGGCGAGTGCCCGTTCAGCACCGCATGCGAAGCGGGAAGGAACGCGTGCCGAAAGTCGAGGGCGAATCTCCCGCCGAGCGCGGAATTGACCAGAACCCACAGCGGACCGACCACCGCCCAGAACGCCAGGCCGTGAGTCAGCGCCTTCCTCAGTGGGTCGTTCCGGTCGTCCGTCAGGCTGACAGCCATGTCCGGGTCGAACGCTAGAACGCCCGCAGCACCCCGTCCGCGACCGAACGAGCTAAACCGGCTAGCCGTTTGGCGAGTGCCCGAGCGCCGCCGGCGACCACGTTCGCTCGGCGTCCGGAGACGAGCCCTGCCGGACGACGACTTGCACCGCCACGACACCGACCACGACGAGGACGAAGGCGATGCGCCAGACAATCCCGAGCGATTCGGGGTGCGGCGTCGCCCAGAGCACCAGCGGAAGCAGCCAGAGTGGTGCGAGCCGCGGGCGGGTCACGGCGATAGGCGCGAGCAAAAGCACGAGGTAGTGCGTCCACAGGATCGGCGTCGAGACCAGAGCTGCCAGGACCGCCGCGGCAAACGTGACGGGATCACCGCGGCGACGGAGCAGTACGAGTGCCGAGATCGCCGCGACCGCCGCCACCCCTGCCGCAATCTCGCTCACAAATGCCGACGCGTGAAGCGAGAGAAAGAGGCTCTGGACCGAGTACGACTTCCAGCGTTGCACGTCGCTGAGAAGGCGGACCGTCTCCGGGTAACGGCGCATGCCACCGGGGTCGATGATCGCCCAGAGTGCGAGCGTCGCACCGATCGTCGCGAGAGACGCCGCAAAGGCGCGGAAGCGTCGCGTGACGAGCAGCCAGACGAGCATCGGCCAGAGGAAGAGCTTTGCGGCCGCCGCCAGCGCGAGCGGTACCCCCGCGACGGTGCGGTCTCGGTAGCGCCAGCCGAGCGCGCACAACAGGAGGAGGAACGGCCCGATGGAGCCTACGCCCAACGAGCCGAAGACCGGAATGCAGAGGATTGAGGCGCCGTAGCAGCGCCAGTCGCGAACGCCGAGTAGCCACATCGAGGCGAAGACAGCGGCGACCGAGAGGATGAGGAAGGCAACAGCTCCCACCTTCTCGGGAGCGAGGGCAAAGGGAACGAACGGCAGGGCAAACGGGGTCGGGTAGACGAAGCGGTCATTCGCCCCGAGCAGCGCGAGCGTGGGATGCACGTACGGGCTGTGACCGTCGAGCACGGCCTTGCCGGCCCGCCGGAAGATCGAGAAGTCGCCGCCGCCGCCGTGTCCGCTTACGAACCACGCGAGCCAGACGAGAAAGATCGCGGGCGCCTGCCCGAACACGCCGAGCTCCAGCGGGCGCCGTGAGTTGCGCGGGAGCGCGCTCATCTTTAGGCCGCGACAGCGGGCGGCCTGCCTGCGCGTGCCAAGAGACAGAGCGCACCAACACACGCCGCGACTGCTACGCGCCAGCTCGCGTCGCCCGTCTGCTGCAGCGGAGTGACCCAGAGCAGCGCGGGGATCAGCCAGTAGATCAGCGGCGCCTCCAGCACGGCAAAGACGATTGTGAGCAGGGCGAAGTAGTGGAGCCAGACGATCGGCGACGCGAGGATGGCACCCACGATGGCAATCGCAAACAGCCGACGCTCGCCGAGCCGGCGTCCAGCCCAGAGTGCCGCGACGACCGCTCCGCCGAGCAGCAACCCGGCGGCCCGTCCGTTTGCGAGCGCGTAGCTCTTCGCCCCCTCGGCACGCACGAGCTGATCCAGGATTGAGGGGTACCTGCCGATGTCGGCGAACCCGATCCACGACCAGCCCACGAGCGTGAGGGCCGTTGAGAGCACGACGGCTTCGGCGGCCGCGCGCTTGCGTCCGGTCACGAGCAGCCAGACGAGGACCGGCCACAGGAACAGCTTGAGCACGATCAGCAGCGCGGCAGGAATCGCGGCCACGCGCCGGTCACGGAAGCGCCACAACGCGGCGAGGCCGAGGAGGAGCAGCGGCGTGATGGTCCCGACCGTGAGAGCCGTCAACACTGCGGGAGAAAGGAACGTGGCCGCATACAGTCGCCGATCTCGCACGCCGAGGATCCACAACGCACCCACGACTGCGGCAAGCGATACAGCCAGGAAGGCACCGGCGGCCACGTGATAAGGCAGCAACGCAAGAGGAGCAAACAACAGCGCCGCGGGCGGCGGATAGACAAACGCCTCCGAGACCGAGTGGCCGTAAGGCGAGTTTCCGTGGAGGTAATGCAAGCCCGCAGTCCAAAAGATGTGGAAGTCAACCGGTGTCCGTCCCACCTTGTGCCAGTTCCAGAAATCCCCCGCGATGAACACGACGAGGAGCAGCGGCGCGATGAGCAGGAGGGCAGCCGTCCCGAAGTCCTCGAGCCCCTTCACGCGATCGATCAAGGGGTGGCGCGCCATGGCGGCAGGGGCCACCGGATGCGGCTGGGCGCTCACTACCTCTGGTTTGTACGGGAATCACCGCGAGCGCGAGCCGTCAGATGCGCCAGTCTCGACCCCGCCGTTCGGAGCGGCAGCCACTAGCCCTTCTAGGCTGGCGGTCACGCCATGTCTGATCTTCGATCGAGGGACATGAGCAGCCAGCAGGCCACGCAGGCGCGCCCGGCCGCACCCGGCAGGGTCGCCGCCTTCCTTGAGGAGAACGGGCTCGTCGTAGTCGTCCTGGGAGCGTTCGCGATCGTGTTGGTGGTCGCACTGCGTAAGGATCTCGTGGTCGACGGGTGGATGGCGCTCGTCTCGGGTCGCTGGATCGCGCAGCACGGCCTGCCGTCACACGACACCCTCACGGTCTGGACGCACGGACGACCCTGGAACGACCAGCAGTGGCTCGCTCAGCTCGGGCTGTATGGGTTGTGGCGGCTCGGCGGAATCAAGCTCGCGCTCCTCGTCCATGCGCTACTCGTCATCAGCGGTATCGCGGGGGCTGCATTGATCGCGCGGACGCGCGGAGCGTCCGCGCTCGGAGTGACCTACGTCGCGATCCCGGTCCTCCTTGCCTACTACCCAGTCGCCTCCGTGATGCGCCCCCAGTCGTTCGCCTTCCCGCTCTTCACCGCCACGCTGTGGCTGATCCTCTCCGACGCGCAGAAGCCCTCTCGGCGCGTGTACCTCACTCTGCCGCTGCTCGTGCTGTGGACGAACCTGCACGGCTCGGTTCTGCTCGGAGCGATGCTCGTGTCGCTGGCTGGACTCGTGGCGATCGTCCAGGAGCGGCGACCGAGCACGCGCGGTCTCGTGCTTCTGCTTGCGCCGTGGGCCTGCCTCTTCGCCTCGCCGTACGCCCTCGATCTCCCGTCCTATTACGACAAGATCTTGATCGGCGGCCACTTCAAGAAGTTCGTCACGGAATGGGCGCCGACGACGCTCACTCCAGGAACCGCGGCCGTTTACATCCTCGTGCTCGGCGGTCTCTGGCTGCTGGGTCGGGCCGGACGGGAGGCGCCGCTGCTCGACCAGCTCGCCTTCCTGCTCACCGCGGTGCTCGCTTTCGAGGCGGTGCGCAACACGGCCTGGGTCGCCCTCGTGGCGCTGGCCGTCCTGCCGCCGCTGGTAGACCGGCTACGCGGACCGGTGCAGGACCCGCCTCGCATGAACCGGATCCTTGCCATCACGATCCTGGCCACCGCGGTAATCGCGCTCGCCGCAGTTGCGATCAAGCCGACGAGCTGGTTCACGAGCGGATTCCCGCCCGGAGGAGCAGAAGCGGCGGTCGCCGCAGCCGGGTCGCAAGGACGAGTGTTCGCCACGAGCCCCTACGCAGACTGGCTCCTCTGGAGCCGGCCGAGGCTCGCCGGTCGGGTGGCGTTCGACGCCCGCTTCGAGCTCCTCTCGACCAAGCAGCTCGAGCAGGTCGCGCGGGTGCAGGCGCGGTCGGGCGACTGGCTCCGAACCCTGCGCGGTTACCGCGTGTTCGTCCTCAGCAGGCAGAGCGGTCCCTCGCTCGAGCAGGGGCTCATCGATCGCCTGCACGCGCACGTGGTCTTCAGCTCTCCGCAGGTCGTGGTACTGCGCCGGCGCGCCTGAATCCCGGCCCGACCGACGAGCCCACTGTCCGGGCCGCGACGACGGCGACGACCGCGAGTGCGAGCGCGATCCGCCAGGTCGCCCCGTGCGAGTGGGTTGCCGGCGTCGCCCACAAGAGGAGCGGCAGGAACCAGAGACCCGACAGCCGTGGCCGGTATAAGGCGATCGGCACGAACAGCAGCAGGAGGTAGTGCAGCCAGACGATCGGGGTCGTCAGGAGCGAAGCCACGACGGCGAACGTGAAGGAGCGCCTGTCGCCGCCGGCGCCACGAGCAGCCCACACGACCCCGACGATCGCGAGGATCGAAAGCGCAACGGTCGTTGCCGTCTGCGCCGTTCCGCTCAGGCCGAACAGCGCGACAACCGAGTAACCGGCCGACGCCTCGACCTGCTCGAGCAGGTGCAGCGCCGTCGGATAGCTGCGGAGCCCCGCGAAGTCGATGACCGCCCACCCTCCGACGAGAAGGACGAACGCGACGCCGGCGCAGATCGCGGCCGCTCGCCAGCGACGCGTCGCGAGAAGCCAGACTCCGAGCGGCCAGAGGAAGAGCTTCACGACGGCCGCGAAAGCCGTCGCCACGGCGGTAACCGCGGCGTAGTCGCGATACCGCCACGCGAGGGCTGCACCGAGGAGCAGGAACGAGGTGAGTGCTCCGAGCGCGAGCGTGTTGATCGCGGGGGCCGAGATGACCGCAAGGCCGTAACAACGCCAGTCCTCGACGCGCAAGACACGCAGCGCGGCAACGATGGCGGCAAGCCCGGCGAAGAACATCAAGGTCCGCGCCAACTCGGACGGCAGCGCCGCGAACGGAGCGAACAGGAGCGCCGCGACCGGCGGGTAGACGAACTTGTCGAAATGCGCATACGCCGCAGCGGTCGGGGTGACGTACGGCGACCGTCCATGCACGACCGCGAGGGCCGCGGCCCGGAAGTACCCGAAATCCTGCAGCGGATTGTGGCTCCGTAGGTCGGCGTAGCAGGCGAACGCCACTCCGATCGCCGGCACCCAGATGAAGGAGACGAGCTCCCACGGCTTCGCAAAGGAGCGAAGTCGCTCGCCGAACAGCGCCTCTAGACGATGCACAAGCAGATTGAAGCGAGCGGATACGACGCCTGCCGCCGACCAACGACCTGTTCGGACCCGCCGATACGGCGCAACTCGCGCCCGGCGTCAGAGCCGAACGGACTGGAACAGCCACCCGTCCTGCAGTACCGCGCCGAGTCGCCCCCGCGCTATGAAGCTGATGCCACGTCTCGAACAGGAGAGCTCAACCAGATGATCCAACTACTCATGAGGGCGTTCTCGTCCTTGCATTCCGATGAAGAGGGGCAGACGGTCGTCGAGTACGCGCTCATCATGGCTCTCGTCTCGATCGCTGCGATCGGGCTGCTGAGTGCGATCGGTGACTTTCCGTCCGGAGTTTTCCGCGAGATCAACAACGACTTCTAGTCGGGACGAAGGGCCTGTCCCTACCCAGACTTCCAGCGGATGCCGGGTCGGATGCAGAGGTCTATCAGTTTCTTAAGCCACAAATCCTGTGGCGGAAAGCGAGCGGGACTCCCCGGTTCAGCTGCGGATGCGGCCCCCAGGGATCCCAAAAAGGAGGCACCAGGTGGAGATCGCGAAGTTGATCCCTATGCGGGTGTACCTCGCGTTCCAGGATCTCCGCAATGGCGAGAGCGGCCAGGCGATGGTGGAGTACGCACTCATCCTGGCCCTCGTGTCGGTCGCCGCTGTCGGCATCCTGAGCGCCCTCGGCACCTCGGTCTCGTCGATCTTCAGCGAGATCAACGCCGACCTGTAGAGCAGGGCGAAAGGAGTTCGTGTGGCTGAGGAACCACTCAGGGGTCACCCGGTAACGGGCATATCTCCCGAGCGGCTTCCTCGGCCGCGCGGGCGCTTCGGCCCGCTCCGACGCGAGCAGCGGGGAACCGCGCTCGTCGAGTTCGCGCTCATCGCCCCGCTCCTGTTTCTGCTGATCTTCGGCGTCGTCGACTTCGGCCGGGCGCTGGACTACTACAACCAGGTGACGCAGCTCGCGGGCCAGGGAGCGCGCGCCGCAGCGGTGAACCGCAATCCCGACGGTAGTGCGCTCTCGAGCGCGAACCCCTACTCGATCCAGCAGCAGCTCGTGAACACGTACACGAAGCAACCCGAGCTCAAGAAGGGGATCGTCGCCTGCATCACCCATGTCCCGTCCGGACCAGGCGATTACGTGACCGTGCGGGTCAGTTACAACTTTCACTTTCTGCCCTTGATCAGTGCTGCCACGAGCGCACTGGGAGGCGGCCTCAATCTCGTCGCGACGGAAACGGAGCGCGCAGAGACGGCGCCGGTCGATACGAACGGCAACCCGACGTATGCGCTCGGAAACCAGGACGGCAACATGACCGGGTGCTCGTGATGCGCGCGGTGATGAGGCATCGGAGCCTGGATCCACGAGGCGAGCGCGGAGTCGTGATGGTCTTCGTAGCGGTGGTCCTGCCGGTGCTCTTCCTGTTCGTCGCACTGGCCGTCGACGTGTCGCGCTGGTGGGACTACAGCCGCAACCTCCAGAACCGCGCCGACGCCGCAGCGCTGGCCGCCGGCCTCGAGTACGGCGGGACGTGCCTGGTGTCCAACCCGTCGGCAACCGCGATGGCCAACATCGGCCAGGTCGCACAGAACTACGCCGGCGCGGGATCGAACAGCGACCTCTACTTCCCGTTCCCAGTGCCGGCGACCCTGGAGCAGAACGTCCCCGGCGGGGGCGGCAACCCGAACGAGCTCAAGGAAGGGGCGCTCAGCCACTTCCACTTCCTGATCAACTCGCAGAACTTCTGGCAGAAGGGTTCGACGAGCAGGGCCCAGAGCTTCACCATGGGAAGTCCGAGCACGGTGTGCTCCTCCCTCGACGAGGACGGGCACCGCGGGCCGTTCGTGGACGTGAAGCTCAGCCAGGACAGCATCCCGCTGCTTCTGCCCCTATTCGGGATCCAGCCCACGATCACCGCTCACGCGCGGGTGTCGCTCGAGCAGGGAACGTCGGAGACCAACATCAAGCCTCTGGCGGTGCGTGACGACGCGGCCACCCCGTGCGTCAGCGTGAAACTCGTCTACGCCACCGGCCCCAACGCCGGCCAGACTCTCCAGACGATCAACCTGGCGAAGGACGCCGGCGGGGATCCGAAGTACCCGACCGCGATCCTCTGGGACAACCCTGCGGGCACCGCGGTGACCATGCCGTCGGGCACGAACCTCTCGGACCTCTACGTCCAGCCGTTCCTGAACAACTGCGCGGGGACCGGCACGACGTACGACGACACGACGAACAGCGGGCTGAACTGGATCAACGTCTATGGAACGAGCAATACGCCGCCCAACGGCCAGCCCCCGGTGATCACCGGCAACGCCACCAGCACCGGCGTGTTTCTCTCGGGCTGCTCGAACACGAACGGCGACAACCAGTACTTCACGTCGACGACCACGTGCACCGACGGGATCACGGCGAACGTCGTGTTCGCCGGGAACGTTCCTGCTGCAAATCAGTCGGTCGTCGCGGTCGATTCGGCGAATCCGGGCACCAACATCACGCTGACGCACGTCGCCGGAACGAACACCTGGCAGAACCTCAGCGCCATCACGGTCACGCCGGGAGACGGGCAGCACGCCATCGACATCCAGGCGACGCAGACGGCCGGGACGATCGGCGGAAACACCTGCGGCACGGGTGGCAAGGACAAGCCCTGCACGACCGACCTGGGCACTCAGCAGCAGGCGTTCGGCTCGTGCAACGGCTGCGGCAATCCCAACGAATCGGGACCGATCGTCGCGTTCAGAACTCGCTATCCCGCTTCTGGGACGCCGCCCAACCAGGACAATCCGGGCGCTTCGGCGCGGAACGTGTTCCAGGCAGGCAGCACACAGAACCTCGTCTTCGAGGTCGACGTGCAGGGCCTGCATCTCGACGCGCCCGGCCAGAAGGCGACGGTCCTCCGCTTCGGGGTCACCAGCGACAAGACCACCGGCCTCATCAATTGCGGACAGGGCACAGGCGCGAACGCGGACGCGAACGCGATCACGAACGGCTGCCCGCTCTACGGCCAGCCGCAATGCGGAGACACGGACTTCTGCGCGCCGATGCAGATCTACAACAGCGCACTGCACCAGAACGGAATCTGCGACCCTGAGCTCAGAGAGACGGCGAACCCTGCATACACCGACTGCGTGAAGGCGACGAGCGGCCAGCGGCGAAACAAGATTCCGGGCGCGGTCGCGTCGCTCATCGTCAAGGGTGGAGTTTGTTCGCCGAACCACTGGCCGGAGTACTCGGGCAATCCGACGACGTTCAGCTTCCCGCCGAATGACCCGCGGGCGATCACGCTGATCATTACGGCGCCGGCCGATTTGTCCCAGCAGAACGTCATCGTGCCGATTCGCAACTTCGCGACGTTCTACGTCACGGGCTGGGACACGAAGGGCAACAACCCGAATTGCAATCTCCCAGCACCGGGTAATCCGCCAACCCTGCCTCCGCCGGCCGGCGGTTACGGCAACGAGGCGTACCCCGGCGCGGGAAAGAACAACTCCCAAAACGGCGCCATCTGGGGCCATTGGATCATCTACACCGACCCGAACGCGGGAGGCAATGGAGCCTTCTGCAATCCGAGCACCCTCGGCATCTGCACGCCGGTGCTCTCGCGGTAACGACAGGAGGAAGAGCAGTGGAAAACATCACGTCGAGCAAGCTGTTCACGACGCGGCAGGGCACGATCATGCTCGGCGTGATCGCAGCGGTCATCGCGGCCATCGCACTGATCGTGTACCTCAACCAGTACCGGAACAGCCAGACCAGCACCGCCGCAATTGCGCCGCTCGTCGCCCAGAGGTTGATTCAGAAGGGCACGACCGGCGACGTCATCCGCACCACGAACGGCCTCTACGCGCCGACGAGCATGCCGAAGAATCAGGTCGAGACCGGCGCCATCATCGATCCGGCCACGCTCTCCGGGAAGGTGGCGATCACCGACATCTCGCCCGGCCAGCAGCTGACGGCGTCTGACTTCGGGCCGGCGACGAGCAACTCCATCCTGAGCACGGTCGGACCCGGGCAGCGCGCGCTGACGCTCACGCTCGGATCGCCGGAGCAGGTCGGCGGCCAGATCGCAGCCGGCAGCCATGTCGACGCCTGGGTCTCCGGTAGCAACCAGTCGGCGAGTAACGGAGCGAACACCCAGTCGGTCGTCTTGCTCTACCAGAACCTGTACGTGCTCGGCGTGAACGGTGGCAACGTCACGTTCCGCGTCACGCCGGTACAGGCCGGCCGGCTGATCTGGGCGTCGCAGAACGCGACGATCTACCTTGCACTGCGGCCCACGGTCGGCACCGTGACGAAGCCGCCCGTCATCAACAACCTGGGGCGCTGACATGACCGACACCATCCGCATTCTCGTCACCCTCGCCGAGCACGCTGACCCAACGCTCGCCGAGCAAGCGCTCTCGGGCGATCCGTCGCTCGAGGTCGTCGGCTACGCCGAACACCTCGACGACTGGCGGGCGTTCCTCGAGCAGCCCGGCGACGTCGTCGTCGTAGCCTGTTACGGCCATGACGACGGCGTGACGGCGATGGTCGACCACGCCGTCAAGCACCGGCCGGACCGCCCGGTCGTCGTCATGAGCGAGGCCTCGCCGAACGGTTTCCTGCGTCAGGCCTTCGAAGCGGGCGCGGACGACGTGATCACGCTCCCGCAGTCCTCTGAGCAGGTCGCCTTCACGCTCCAGAAGGTGATCGCGCGGCGGAAGGGTTTGGCCACGCCGGGCAGGTCGGCGGCCCCCCTCATCGCCATCCTCGGGCCGAAGGGCGGCACCGGGAAGACGCTCATCGCGACGAATCTCGCCGTCGCGCTGGCCCAGCGTGACGCGAACGTGGTCCTTGTCGACCTCGATCTCCAGTTCGGTGACATCGGACTGGCACTCGGGCTCTCGCCCGAACGGACGATGTACGACCTGATGAAGGCGGGGGGGCCGTTCGACCACGAGAAGCTCGACCGGCACCTGATCCGGCACTCCTCCGGGGTCAAGGTCCTGATCGCGCCGACTCGGCCCGACCAGGCGAGCGCGGTCTCGATCGAGTTCCTGCGCGACATCTACGCGTCGCTCAGGACGATGTGCGACGCAGTCATCGTCGATACCCCGCCCGGCTTCACGCCCGAGGTGATCGCGACCATCGACGTCTCGTCCGAGATCTGCATGGTCGGGATGCTCGACTCGCTTTCGCTGAAGAACACGAAGCTCGGTCTCGAGACGCTTGACCTCATGGGCTACGACACCGACCACATCTCGCTCCTGCTCAATCGCGCCGACTCGCGGGTCGGGATCACGCCGGACGACGTCTCCACGATCGTCGGGCGCCATCCGGACGTCTCCGTGCCGAGTGACCGAGAGATCCCGCGCTCGGTGAACGAGGGGACGCCGATCGTGGCCGCGAAGCCGGCCTCGGGAGCGGCCAAGGCGTTCAGGACGCTCGCCGACCGCTACGCGAAGACGCCGGCTCCGACGCCCTCCCCACTGCCGAGCGCCCCCACCGGCGTTCGGGCGCTGATCGGGAGGAGGCGCTAGATGGAGCTCCACGAGCGTCTCAACACGTCGAAGGCGCCGTCAGGCGCCAACGACCCGTTCGCTGAGGTCAAGAGCCGTGTCCACTTCACCGTCATCGGGGATCTCGGGCCGCAGCTCTACAACGTCAGCATGGACCCGGAGGATCTCCGTGAGCGCGTCCTCGCGGACGTCCGCGACCAGCTCGCCCAGGAGACGGGAATCTCGCGCGACGACCGGCAGCGGATCGCGCTCGAGGTTGCCGACGACATCCTCGGACACGGCCCGCTCGAGCGGCTCCTGGCGGACGAGTCCGTAACCGAAATCATGGTCAACGGCCCGTACGAGATCTGGATCGAGCGTGGCGGCCGGCTCTATGAGAGCGATGTCCAGTTCAACGACGAGTGGCACCTGCGCCGGATCATCAACAAGATGGTCGCCCAGGTCGGTCGCCGCATCGACGAGACGTCGCCGATGGTCGACGCGCGCCTGCCCGACGGCAGCCGCGTAAACGCGGTGATCCCGCCGCTCTCCCTCAGCGGTCCACTGATCACGATCCGGAAGTTCAGCCGCAAGCGGCTGAATCTCGACGACATGAT
This sequence comes from Gaiellaceae bacterium, assembly GCA_035262765.1. Classification (GTDB taxonomy): domain Bacteria; phylum Actinomycetota; class Thermoleophilia; order Gaiellales; family Gaiellaceae; genus Palsa-739. Next base: position 18,457 of record DATFSG010000088.1, read on the forward strand.
CAAGCTCGGGACGCTCAGCCAGGAGACGGTCGAGTTCCTGCAGCGCTGCATCAAGGCCCAGCTGAACATGCTGATCTCCGGCGGAACCGGCTCGGGCAAGACGACGCTCATGAACGCGCTCTCGACGGCGATCCCGAACGAGGAGCGGATCGTCACAATCGAGGACGCGGCCGAGCTCCGGCTCAACCAGGACCATGTGCTGCGGCTCGAGTCGCGCCCGAGGGACCTGGCGGGCGAGAACGAGATCCCGATCCGGGCGCTCGTCCGCAACTCCCTGCGTATGCGTCCCGACCGGATCATCGTCGGCGAGGTTCGCGGCGCCGAGGCGCTCGACATGCTCCAGGCGATGAACACGGGCCATGACGGCTCGCTCTCGACCATCCACTCGAACACTCCTCGCGATGCGCTCGCCCGCGTCGAGACGATGGTGCTCATGGCCGGCTACGACCTGCCGGTGCGGGCGATCCGCGAGCAGGTCTCTTCGGCGCTCGAGTGCATCATCCATCTTGAGCGGCTCGAGGACGGCTCCCGTCGGGTCACCTCGGTCACCGAGGTGCAGGGCATGGAGTCGGACGTCATCACGCTGCAGGAGCTGTTCAAGTTCCAGATCGACGAGGTCACTCGGGACGGCACGATCCTCGGCGGTCTCCGGGCCACCGGTCTTCGGCCAACGTTCCTCCAGAAGTTCGAGAAGCGCGGCATCGCCTTGCCGCTCGGGCTCTTCCACGAGCGCGAGTCGGAGCTCGGTGCGGCGGCGGTCGGGAGGGCAGGATGAAGCGAGCCGCAATCATGGCCACCGCCGCTGCTGTAGCGAGTGTGCTCGCCGGCTCGGCCGGGGCAGCCAACTCCAGCGGCGTGCGGGTGGTCGAGGCCAAGGGTCCGGCCTTCCCCGTCCGCACGTTCGTCATCACGCTGCCGAGCGACCGCAAGCTGACCATTCACGGCGTCACAGTGACCGAAAACGGGAGCTCCGTCCTGGACCCGACCCTGGTCCCGGCGAGCCAGGCCGACAAGAAGACGTTCGGCACCGTCCTCGTGCGCGACACGAGCTACAGCATGTCGGGCAAGCCGATCGCGGCCGCAATCGCCGCCGAGAAGGCGTTCGCCGCCCAGCGGAATCCCAACGAGCAGCTGGGAATGATCGACTTCAACAAGACCCCGACGAAGATCCTGCCCCTCACGGCCTCGCAGGCAAAGATCGACGCGGCCCTGGCGATGCCGCCGCAGATCGCCGTCGGCACCCATCTCTACGACGCCGTGGCCGAGGCCGAGCAGATGCTCGCCGACGCCAACATCGGCTCCGGCTCGATCGTGGTCCTCTCCGACGGCGCGGACACGGGCAGCACGAAGACGCTCTCCCAGGTCGCGGGGGGCGCCCTCAACTCGAACACGAAGATCTACACGGTCGGCCTCGCGGACGCGAGCTACAACCCCGGCGCGCTCAAGGCGCTCGCGAAACAGGGGCACGGGGAGTACACAAAGGCGAGCGCGGGGAGCCTGACACCGCTCTTCGAGCAGCTCAGCCAGCAGATCTCGAACGAGTATCTCCTCCAGTACAAGTCGCTCGAAGGCCCCAACAAGCCCGTACGGGTCGAGGTGAACGTCCGGGGGCTCGGCACGACTTCGACCGGCTACCGGACGCCGGCCCTGCCGAAGAGTCAGACCGTTCCGGCGCCGTACAAACCGTCAATCGGAACGCGTATCGCGGACTCATCGATCACGATGGTCCTGGTCGCGCTTCTCTTGGCGGCCATCGTCGGCTTCCTTGTGATCGGGCTGCTCCAGCCGAAGCGGAGCGGCCTCCCGGCGCGGATGGCCGAGTTCGTCTCGATCCGGGGTCTGCAGCGGGACAAGGGTGAGCCCGCAGCGGCTACGGAGGACGCAGGCCAGCCGAAAAGCTTCTGGACCAGGTTCGAGGAGACGCTCGAGATCGCCGAAATCAAGATCGAGCCCGAGTGGATCGTCGCCGGCACGTTCGCGCTGACCGCGCTGACATTCCTCCTCGTCTATGCCGCGACCGGATCGGGCTGGTGGGCCCTCTTCGCATTCGTCATCCCCTACCTGTCTCGCGAGTGGGTTGTGCGCACGCTCGCGCGAAGGCGCAACCGCTTTGCCGAACAACTCCCGGACGCATTGCAAGTCATCGCGTCGGCGCTCCGGTCGGGGCACAGCTTTGCGGGTGCACTCGCGGTTGTTGTGGAGAGCGCCTCCGAGCCGATGAAGAGCGAGATGCAGCGGGTAGTCGCCGACGAACAGCGCGGAGTCCCGATTCAGGACTCGCTCGGCGTAGTCGCCGACCGCATGGCCAGCCGCGACGTCGAACAGTTGGCGCTGGTGGCGCAGCTGCAGCGAGAGGCAGGCGGCGACGCTGCCGAAGTTGTCGACCGCGTGGCCGAGACGGTCCGCGAGCGGTTCGACCTGAGGCGGCTCATTCAGACGCTCACGATGCAGGGGCGCATGTCGCGTTGGATCGTCTCGATTCTTCCCATCGTCATCGTTCTTGCAGTCCTGCTCGAGAACCCGCACTACTTCCACCCGCTCATCGACAACCTCGGCGGCAGGATCCTCCTGGGTTTCGCTGCGGCCTGGGCGGTCGCCGGCTCGTTCGTGATCAAGCGAATCGTCGAGATCGAGGTCTGACGTGATCATCATCCTCCTCATCGGACTGGTACTCCTCGCCACGGGCGTGGCGCTCATCGCGCGAGGGCTGAGCAGCTCTCGGATTCGGACGGCGGACAACCTGACGCAGATCGGGCACTACGGCTATGTCGGCGCGACGGACCTCAAGCCGACGGACGGACTACGTGGCTTCTTCGACTCGGCCGCCGACGGAATCGGAGTGCTGCTCACCGAGCGGCTGAATCTCGTCAACGAGGATCGCCTCCGGAAGACCCTCGTGATGGCGGGGATGTACAAGACCTCGCCTCGGATGCTGATCGGCTATCAGCTTCTGGGCGCACTCGCCCTGCCTGCGGCCTGGATCTGGCTCGCGGTCGCGGCCGGAGCGTCGGGCGGACTGACGATCATCGCCGCGATCTTCTGCGGGGGGATCGGCTGGTTCGGCCCCGGCTTCGTCGTGCAGCGGCGTGCGGAGGGGCGCATCCATCGGATCGATCGCGGGATGCCCGAGCTGATCGACCTCCTCGTCGTGACCGTCGAGGCCGGCCTCAGCCTGAGTGCGGCGCTACAGCTCGCCGGCGAGCGGATGAAAGGGCCGCTGGGCGACGAACTTCGGATCGTTCTTCAGGAGCAGCGGATGGGACTCACGCCCGTCCAGGCGCTGGAGAACATGGTCAACCGGTGTCCGACTCCCGCGGTCGAGTCATTCACCCGCGCGATGGTGCAAGGGCAGCTGCTGGGCGTCTCGATCGGCCAGATCCTGCGCAGCCTCGCTGTCGAGATGCGCAAGCGCCGCCGCGCGGCGGCCGAGCAGCAGGCTCAGAAGGCACCGATCAAGATGCTCTTCCCGCTCGTGTTCATGATCTTCCCGGCCCTGTTCGTCGTCATCCTGGGTCCGGCGGTCATCTCCATCTTCCACGCGCTCAAAGGCTGATGAGCATTCCGACGATTCCCGTGCCCGAGCCCGCAGCCCAACCCGAGCCCGCAGCCGAGGCCGCGGCGGTCGAGGCCCCGAGGGTCGAGGCTCGCCCGTTGTCGGAACTGCTGCCGACGGGCACGCCGCTCCTGATCGTCGGAGCAGCCATGTTCGTCGCCGCTGTGGCGAGCTTCATCCACTTCGGGCTGACGGGGCACGCCCTCCTCGGCGCGGTCTTCTGCCCGACGCTCATTCTCCTGGCGGCGATCGATATGAAGCACCGGCTGCTTCCCAACATGATCGTCCTCCCGGCAAGCCTCGCCGTTGGACTGATCGTCGCCGCGAGCGCTCCGGCTGACTTTCTCGGGCACTTTCTGGCGGGTCTTGCCCTCGGCGGCTTCTTCTTCGCGATTGCGGCGTTCTTCCCCGGCAGTCTCGGCATGGGCGACGCGAAACTCGGCTTCCTGCTCGGGCTCGCGCTCGGCGTGAAGACGCTCGGCGCGACGATGATCGCCTTCGCCGCGCTGCTCGTTGCCGCCCTGTTCGTGCTGGCCACCCGTGGCATGTCGGCCCGCAAAGACGCGATCCCCTTCGGTCCGTTCCTCGCCCTCGGCGGGATCGTGGCCTTCTTCCTCGGCTAAGGAGCATCGATGGCAGACGTGATCGCTGAACCTGGAAACCTGATCCGCGAAGAGGATGCGGCTGAGCGCCTCAGCGAACTGCTGTCGCGTGCGCGGAGCGAAGTGTCCAAGGCCGTCGTGGGAAACGACCAGGCGGTCGACCTGATGCTGATCTCGGCGCTTGCTCGCGGCCACATCCTCCTCGAAGGGCCCCCGGGAACGGCCAAGACCCTGCTCGCGCAGGCGATGGCCCGCGTGCTCGGTGCGAACTTCCAGCGGGTCCAGTTCACTCCCGACACCACCCCGAGCGAGTTGATCGGGACGATGGAGATGCGCGGTGGCGAGCTTGTGCTCGAGCGCGGCGCCATCTTCACGAACGTCCTCCTCGCCGACGAGATCAATCGCACGCCGCCGCGCGTGCAAGCGGGTCTGCTCGAGGCGATGCAGGAGCGCCATGTGACGCTGCGCGGGCGCACGTACTTCATCGACCCGCCGTTCTTCGTGATGGCGACTCAGAACCCATACGAGCACGAAGGCGTCTTCCCGATCACGGAGTCGCAGCTCGACCGCTTCCTCGTCAAGGTCGATCTCGAGTATGGAGACGAAAACTCCGAGCTGAGCACGCTCGATCTTCCGCACCGCGGCGTGATCCCGGACATGCTCGGCGACATCTCCCCACTGCTGGGCGAGCGCGCATTTCTCGTGGCGCAGGAGGTCGTCGACGAGGTGAACGTCCCTGACGACGTTGCTCGGATGTGCGTCCGGATCGTTCGGGCGACGCGCTCGACGGAGGGCATCGAGCTCGGCGCGAGTCCGAGGGCGTCCAGGCACCTGCTGACGGCTGCGAAAGCGCGCGCGGCGGCGCAGGGGCGGAGAACTGCGGAGATCGAGGACGTGGCCTGGCTCGCGCCCCACGTGCTCACGCACCGCGTCAGCGCCGAGGAGACCCCCCCGAGCGAGATCGTCATGTCGGCGGTTCAGTGCGCGCTCGGCGGATAGCCGGCTGCCTGGCTGCATCTCCCCCATCGTCGGATACGGACCCACCGGACGGATAGGACCCCGCACGAAAATCCGAAGATACTGAGGCAGGAAGGCTAATCACCGTACAGAAAGTGGAGGCCGATGCTCTACATCATCCTCATCGTCGTCTTTGTCGTCCTGCTCTTCGCGTACATCCGTGTGCGCAGCCGGCGCCTCAGCCGCGGCGGCTGAGCGGCTAGTCCCGCACCGAGTCTCACCGCGGCAGTCCGACTGCTGCGTCAGCGAGCCTGATGCGGCGTCGGCCGCCGCACGAATAGGGGGAGGGGTCGTGTCCGTTCGCGTCACCATTGAGGCCGCCTCGAAGGCGGAGGCAGAGCTCATCGCTCAAGGGCTGCCCGTCAAGGCGCGGGCGGCGTCCTGGAGGGGCTTCGGCGTCATCCGCATCGCCGCCAAGGACCGGCGGGAGACCGAGGGCTTCATCGAGGCGGTGTCGCA
>DATFSG010000089.1:0-5634 GCA_035262765.1 Gaiellaceae bacterium
TTCCAGCAGTCCGACTTCGAGGGGCTCTTCGAGGCGATGGCCGGATTGCCCGTGACGATCCGCCTGCTCGATCCGCCGCTGCACGAGTTCCTGCCGCCGCTCGAGGAGGCGAAGGACGCGCGCATGCGCCAGCGGATCAAGGCGCTCACCGAGTCGAACCCGATGCTCGGCACGCGTGGCTGCCGGCTCGGCATCCAGTGGCCGGAGGTTTACGAGATGCAGGTGCGGGCGATCGCTCGCGCCGCAAAGGCGGTGCAGGAGCGCGCCGGCGAGGCGCCGCTCGTCGAGATCATGCACCCGCTCGTCGGCTTCCGCGAGGAGCTCCGCCGGCTGCGCGAGCTGACCGAGCGCGTGATGGAGGAGGAGGCGCCGGAGCTCGAATATCTCTGCGGGACGATGATCGAGCTGCCGCGCGCAGCGCTCCGGGCCGACGAGATCGCCGAGGTCGCCGACTTCTTCTCCTTCGGCACGAACGACCTCACGCAGACGACGCTCGGCATGTCGCGCGACGACGCCGAAGGGAAGTTCCTCACCGTCTACCTCGAGGACGGCGTGCTCGAGCGTAACCCGTTCGAGGTGCTCGACCAGGACGGCGTCGGCGACCTGATGCGGATCGGGGTGGAGCGGGGGAGAGAGACGAAGCCGGACATCAAACTCGGCATCTGCGGCGAGCACGGCGGCGAGCCGAGCTCGGTCGAGTTCTGCCACCGGATCGGGCTCGACTACGTGAGCTGCTCGCCGTACCGCGTCCCGCTCGCCCGACTCGCCGCGGCGCAGGCTGCGCTGAAGGAGGCGCACCGCGCCGCGTACGTCCAGGCCGGCGGGTGACAAACGGCGCCTCGCCGTCGTATAACGGGGGAATGAAGCACGCGCCGGGAGCGATGCTCGTCATCGCGATCGCAGTCGCCGTCTCGGGCTGCGCGCACTCCGGCAGAACAGCGACGACAAGCGCTCGGCCCGCTCCGCAGCCCGCGCGTCTCGCAGCGATCCATTACCGGCCTGAGGGTCTGACGCTCTATGCACCGCGTCCCGGCTACCGGCCGGCGGTGTCGTGGAGCGAGGTGCTCAGGCTCTATCGACACCGGACGGCGCCCGGCGCGAAGCTCAAGGGAACGCCGACCGTTCAGTTGAAGACGGTCAACGATGGGAACCCGAACCCGAGCGCGCTCGACTATCCCGGTTGGGTGGTCACGTTCCAGCACACAAAGCCGACGATCTCGTACCGCCCGGTGACCTCCGCGCCACAGAAGGCGGACTGTGCCTGGGTCTCGGTCTACGACCTGAGCTCCCGTGCCTGGACGTACGACTTCCAGCACTGCCCCAACCGTCCAAGACCGATCACCGCCATGCCCGCCGACCAACCGGCACTCGATGCCGCCGCCAACTATGCGGAGCAGGTCGCCGGCGACGCTCACGTCTTCGCCGGAGTCGCCGTCGACGTCAACGCGAACAAGACCATCGTCTACCTCGTCCACCCACCGCAGTCGGTCCTCGACCAGCTGCGCGCGCGACATCCGGGGACGTACGTGTTTCACAACGACGCGCCGCACACGCTGAGCGACATCAGGTCACTGCAGAATTCGATCGACTGGTCTGCCTGGAAGGCCCAGGGCATCGACATCCTGTCCACCGGACCGACGGAAACGGGCTTCCTCCAGATAGGCGTCAGGAAGCACGTCGCTCAGGCGCAGGCCGCCTTCGAAGCGAAGTACGGACGCGGGATCATCCGCGTCGTGAAAGCACACCCGGCGATCGCGGCGAGCCTCGGGACGACGGGCTAGCCCGGCGCGGGCAACCCGCGCACGCGGAGGTAGGCGATCACAATGCTGCCCACACCCACGCCGACCAGCCCGATCACGCCGCCGAGCCCGAGTTGCCCGTACTGCGCGCGGCCGCCGCGCCAGTGCCCGTAGGCGAGCGTGACGAGGATTCCGCCGATCAGGCCGCCGAGATGGGCGCCCCACGAGATGGTGGTGCGGTAGAAGAAGTCGATCACGAAGTTGATGACGATCCACGTCATCGCCTGGCCGGCGAGGCGCCCCGTGATCTGCCACTCGAGGATCAGCATCGCGCCGAGAATCCCGAAGATCGCCCCCGAGGCGCCGACCGTCGGGACCAACGGCGCCTGGAGCAGGGCTCCTGCCGAGCCCGCAAGGCCGGACACGAAGTAGAGGCCGATGTAGCGCGCCGTGCCGAGGTACTGCTCGACCGGCCTGCCGATGAACCAGAGGGCGAGCATGTTGAAGAGGATGTGGTAGAGGAAGCCGTGCAGGAACATCGAGGTCACGAGCCGGTACCAGCCTCCGTGCGCGACGTACGGCCCCCAGAGCAGCCACTGGTGGTAGAGACCGTGATACGGGAACAGCAGTCCCCCGGGGTGCTGGAATCCGGCGTGTCCCTGCGCCACCGTGATCACGTAGATCGCGACGTTGATTCCGATCAGGGCGTAGGTGATCGGTGCCTGACCGGTTGCGAGGGCGAGACCCGGCGCGCGGCGTACCGTCGGCGGCTTGATCCGGGCGGTCGGACTTCGGCGTCCGGAACTTGTCGCGTGATCGGGACAGCGGATACCGACCGGAGCGAACGTCGCGCAGTCGGCGCAGATCGGTCGGCCGCATTCCGAGCAGGACAGCCCGGTCTCGCGATCGGGATGCCGGTAGCAGTAGCGCGTCTCGACCGTCGACATCCGGGCTAGCGTAGTCCGATGCGCGTCCACGTTGCCTTCACTCCCGGCGAGCTGACGCCGGCACCGGTCGGGATCGTCGTGGACGTTCTGCGTGCCACCTCCACGATCTGCCAGACGCTCGCCTCCGGCTACCGGCGCGTCCTCTGCTGTGCGGAGATCGACGAGGCGCGCTCGCTCGCGGAGAGCGAAGGCCCGGCCAAGCTGGCGGGCGAGCGACGGCTCGAGCCCATCGAGGGCTTCGACTTCGGCAACTCGCCGAGCGAGCTCGAGGGCGAGCCCGCGGCCGAGACGCTGATCCTCACGACGACGAATGGAACGCGGCTGCTCGTCGCGGCGGCGGAGCGGTTCGAGCGCGTCTACGTCGGCTCGCTGCTCAACCTCGATGCGGTCGTCGCGGCCGCGCGTGAGAGCGGGGAGGACGTCGCCGTGCTCTGCGCCGGCGTGCTCGGCGAGCTCGCGCTCGATGACGCCTACTGCGCCGGTCGCATCGCCGAGGCGCTCAGCGGCGAGCCGGAGGACTCAGCCCGCGCGGCGATCCTCATCGCTCGCACGTACCCGAGCGCGCTCGAAGGGCTCGGCGCGAGCCGCAGCGCCGCGAACCTGCGCCGGCACGGCCAAGAGGCCGACGTCGAGCGGTGCGCACGGGAGAACGCCCTAGACGTCGTTCCGCGCTACGTCCGCCGCGTCGGCCCCGCAGCCGAAGTGACGCTCTAGCCCGTCATCCGGACCGCGACGTCGTGCTTCTTCACCGACGTTCGCGTGCCCGGCGTGTCCGACGTGGGCATCGCGCTGAGGAACGCGTCGCCGGTCTGGTAGTCCTCATCGTTGTCGAAGAAGACGATTGCGATCGCGCTGTCGCTCTCCGGATCGTGGAGGATCATCATCTCCGTGGCCGGCAGTCCCTCCGGCTTGTCGCTGCCTTCGACCTCGTTCTTCAGCTCGGCCATCCGCGCGGAATCGACACCCTCGAAGTTCACGACGCGTGCCACTGCCATCGAACTCTCCCTTCGCTCGCTGTCGGACCGAGCCTACGCCTCCGCCGCTAGCCCGGACAAGGCGACGACCGTGCGCCAGTTGCGGAGGGTGGCGGGCACGCCGAGCAGCGACTCGATCCGCGCGTTCGACAGGCGGGAGCCGTGCACGCCGCCCGGCAGCCGGAGATAGAGCTCCGCGCCGACGAGAACTGCCTCGGCATCGACGGCCTCGAGCCGTGCGGCCGCGGTCTGCGCCGGCTTCCTGGCGAGGAAGGCAACGTGCGTATCCGACGTGTTGTCAAACGGATGCTTCTCGACTGTCGCGGCCAGCTCGCGCGGCTTGCGCGGGATCACCGCCGTCGTCACGCCGAAGGCTTCGAGGACGAGACGCTCGAGGTCCGAGGCGAGGGCCTTGCGGCCGGCCGGCCCGTCGAGCAGGATGTTGCCGCTCGCGATGTACGTCCGGACGTCGCCGTAGCCGGCGTCCTCTAGCTTCGCCCTCAGCTCCGCCATCGGCACCTTGTTGCGCGCTCCGAGGTTGACGCCGCGCAGGAGCGCGACCCATCTCATCGCCGGCGCTGTCCCCGCCGGAGCGCATCGAGCCGGCGTCGCTCCTGCTTCGTGGGCCGTGCTCCGAGGTCGGCCCCGAGCGGCCGGGCCAGCCGCCGTTCGAGCGCGAGCCGCTCACGCTCCTCGCGCGACTCGGGCGTCTCCTCGTAGAGCGTTGCGGCCACCTTCGCCGGCCCGCGGCGCTCGGCCAGACCGGTCACGACGACGACGCGGCGGATCGTCCCGATCCGGATCTCGAGCGTGTCGCCGGACGCGATCTCCCGCGCCGGCTTGACGCGCTCGCCGCCGACCTTGACGTGGCCCGCGAGGACGAGATCGGTCGCCGCGCTCCGCGTCTTGGCGAAGCGCGCTGCCCACAGCCACTTGTCGACGCGGACCCGGTCCACGGGCTCATCCTGCCCACGGCAGCCCGGGCCAGGCGTCCGGCCGGCCCAGGCGCCAGTGCGCGAACGGCGCATACGCCTCTCTCGGGTCCGGAGTCTCGGTCTCGACTCCGGCACCGTGGGCGCGGGCGTGCTCGGCGACCGGATAGTTGAGCTTCTTCCCCTCCCGCCGGGCGCCGGTCATGAAGATCACGCAGGGGCCATCACCCGTGCCGACGAACGTGTGGTTCGTCCCGGCTGGACAGTGGACGAAGTCCCAGGCGCGCAGCGGCCGCTCCACGTCCTCGATCAGGAGCAGACACGTCCCGGCCAGGACGAGGAAGTCCTCTTGCGCGGTCTCCGAGTGGAACATGCCCGTGGGCTTGCCGGGCTCGAGCACCGCGAGCGTGAAGCCGGTGTCGGCGAACATCTGCGGCTCGAGGTCGGGCCGGTCGGCCAGGATGCGCCCGTTGCTCTCGAACACGCAGCGGCCGCCGAAGGAGTCGTTGCGGATCCACGCGGCGTCCCCGACGTTGACGACGAACCAGCCGGAGGAGACGGGCGTGAGCCCCGAGCCGATGTCGTCCAGACGTGCTTCCTCGACCATTCAAAGCTCCTTTCTGGTTTGGCAAAGATCTTGACAGGAGAACATGTGTTCGTATAGAACATACGTTCCGATGATCGCCTGTCTCACCATCCCAGGACTCGAGTTGAAGGCCGCGCTGCGGCGCACGCCGTCTCTCGCGCTGCGCCCGGCGGCGCTGGCTCCGGAGCCGCAGGAAGAGCCGCTGCTCGGGCCGGTCACGGCGGCCGCCGAGGCAGCCGGCCTGCGCCCGGGAATGCGGCTGGGGGAGGGCCTCGCGACGTGCCCGTCGCTGGCGCTCGTCGAGCCCGACGCAGCCGGCGCGGAGCGCTCCTGGGAGGAGATCCTCCACGCGCTCGAGGACGCGGGCTTTTCCGTCGAGCCGGCTTCGCTCGGCGTCGCCTACTTCGAGACGCGGGGAGTCGAGCGGCTCTACGGCGGCCTCGAACCGGCACTCCG
>DATFSG010000090.1:0-3425 GCA_035262765.1 Gaiellaceae bacterium
GAGCTGCAGCATGAGCTCGGCCTCCTCGCCCACCGGCGCCGGCGGCGCCAGTTCGGCCAGTTTGCCCTCGCTGAGAACGACGAAGTGGTCGAGATGCGTCTCGGGCTTGCCCTCGAGGAAGAAGCGCTTCTTCGTGAGCGCTTCGAGCTCGATCAAGCGCCGTGCGCCGGGGCCGACGAGCGCGCTCGCGATCGGCTCGGCGAGTTCGACGCGGAACGCCTGCGACCGCGAGCCCGTCGCGAGGGCGCGGAGCCGCCGTTCGACGTCGATGGCCGCGGAGGCCTCGGAGTAGACGATTCCGTCGCCGCCGCAGGTCGGGCACTTGCGCGTCATGACTTCGCGCGGGCCGTCGGTCACGTTCTGACGCGTCATCTCCACGAGACCGAGCGGCGAGATCTCGACCACGTACGTCTTCGTCCGGTCGCGCTCGAGCTCCGTGCGCAGCGCCTCCTCGACCGTCGCCCGGTTCTTCGGGTTGGCCATGTCGATGAAGTCGATGACGATGATCCCGCCGATGTCGCGCAGGCGCAGCTGGCGGACGACCTCCTTCACGGCCTCGAGGTTGTTCTTCGTGATCGTGTCCTCGAGCCGGCTGCCCGAGTTCTTGCCGCGGCCGCCGACGAAGCGGCCGGTGTTGACGTCGATCACCGTGAACGCCTCGGCGTAGTCGAAGATCAGATAGCCCCCGGAGGGGAGATCCACGCGCCGGCCGATCGTCGACTTGATCTCCTGGTCGACGCCGAACGCCTCCATCAGCGGCGTCTTCTCCTTGTAGCGAATGACGCGCTCCACCATGTGCGGCGACGTCTTCTTCAGGTAGCCGACGATGCGCCGGTACGTGCGCTCGTCGTCGACATAGGCCTTCTCGAAGTCGCCGGTGAACAGGTCGCGGACGACTCGCAGCGGCAGTTCTGCCTCCTGGTAGACGAGCTCAGGCGCCTTCGCAGTCTTCTCCTTCGCCTGGATCGAGCGCCAGAGTCGCTGCAGGAAGACGAGGTCGCGCTCGATGTCCTCCTCGGACGCGCCCTCGGCGGCAGTGCGGACGATGACGCCGCCCTCCTTGACGTCGAGGCGCTTGAGGATGTCCTTCAGGCGGTTGCGCTCGTCGTCGTCGAGCCGGCGCGAGACGCCGAGGCCTTCTCCCTGCGGGACGAAGACGACGAACCGGCCGGGCAGCGAGATCTGCGTCGTCAGCCGCGCGCCCTTCGTCTTCATCGGATCCTTGACGGCCTGGACGAGGATCGTCTGGCCGCGCGAAATCAGGTCCTGGATCTTGCGGCCGTGGCCCTTCTCGAGCTGCGGGCTGACGATCTCGTCGACATAGAGGAAGCCGTTCTTCTCGAGACCGATCTCGACGAAGGCCGCCTCCATGCCCGGCAAGACGTTGTCGACGCGGCCGACGTAGATGTTGCCGGCGATCGAGCGGCGCTCGGGCCGCTCGAGATAGACCTCGGCGACGCGGCCGTCCTCGAGGACTGCGACGTCGCGCTCGCCGACGTCGACGGAAACGATCAGCTCGCGCTTCGCCGCCGGCAGCGGTGCGCGGCGCGGTGGCTCGCGGCGACGGCGCTGGGACTGGTCGCGGCGGCGTTCCTGCCGCTGCGAGAGTTCGCGGCGCTGCGGCTGCTTACCGGGCTCGGCCTTCTCCTTCCGCGCCGTGTCCTTCTTCTCGGGCGTGGCCGCGCCGCCGGTGGAGCCGGTCTTCTTCCGTCCACGCCCGCCGCGGCTGCCGCGGCGCCGCTTCGGCTTGGTCGGATCGGTGGATTCGGAGCCGGCCGCGTCGGCGGCCGGGTCGGTCAGCTGCTCGGGCTTGGCCTCGAGCTCGGGTACGTCAGAACGTTGGTCGTCGGAAGATTGCTTCTTCCGGAAACGGAACCAAGGCAAGAAAGAACTCCTTCGTGGAAGCGCGCGGCAGCGACCCGGTTCGGGGTGCGCGCGCGCTCGTTGTCAATGAAAAGGCTTGGCATGGCCTATGACTCCAGGGTAGCAACCGTGTTCGCTAGGTCTGATTTAGCCCCGGTGTCCGTCCGAGCCCGGACCTACGATCCGGCCAACTCACGACCGGGAGGTGAACGGTGGTGGCGAAACGCGAGGCAGAGGAACTCCTGCTGATCGAGGAAGCCGATGCGTGGTTCGAGTACCTCGAGGTGACTCGGAGCCAGTCTGAGAACCGCTACCACGAGGTCGAGCCATGGGCCTGGGCACGCCTGTCGCAGCGCCTGCGCGCGATCAAGGCGCGACGCGCGCGACTCCGCCCGGCTGCCGCGTAGGAGCAAGCCCGAAGCGGACACGGGCGGCCTCGCCCAGCGCACGCGTCCCGCCGTATGCGATCGCGGCCTTCAGTGCCCAGTCGACGCGGGGGCTGCGCCCAAGAAGCTCGCGCGCGAGAGCGCGTAGGCCCAAACCGGCGCCGAGCGTCGCCGCGAGCTCCGGCAGACGGTCGGCGACCTCGCCGGGGGCGCCGTGGGCCTGGGCGAGCCGGAGCACGAGCCGAAATTCGTTCAGCGCCAGCAGCGGGAGATCCGCGCCTCTGATCCACGGCGCGGCCGCGATGATCCCGTTCCTGCGCGAGAACGCCGCGACGAGCTGCTCGCTCACGGCATCGCGCAGGAGCGGCACGCGCGCGGCAAGCGGCGCCCCGCGCTCCCCCACTCGCGCGGCGAGCGCGCGCGTGATCGCCTCGAGCGGAAACGCCTGGCCCGCGCCGACCCACACCACGTCCGTCGCGAGCACGTACGGGATCGTCGCGTCGTTCGCGAGGCCGACCGCAACTGCGATTGCCGGGACACGCGCATGCCACGCGCGGCGCAGCATCGCGACGTCCTCGTCGCGCGCCTCGTCCCCCAGGACGTGCACGTACGCGGCCGCGCCCTCAGGGTCGCCGAGCCGGACGGCTGCAGTCTCCGCGCCGCCACGGCGAAGCTGCTGCCGCAGCAATGGCGCAAGCTCGGGCGCGCCGCCGACCGCGAGAACGTGCTCGCCCGACCCCGAGGCCGCGATCTCGCGCAGGAGCTTCCGGATCCGCCCCGCCGAGACCGGCAACGCGGGCATCAGCGGCGGCGCGAGTAGCGGGCGACGCGACCGCGCGCGTGGATCGCGAGCAGCACGCCCATCGCCGCGAGGTTCGCGATCAGCGAGGAGCCGCCGACGCTGACGAAGGGCAAGGGGATGCCGGTGATCGGCGCGATTCCCATCGTCATCCCGAGGTTGACGAAGATCTGGAAGAGCAGCGCGATCACGATGCCGCCCGCAACGATCGCCGAGAACAGATCGCGCGCGACGGTGATCACTCGCAGGCCGCGCCAGAGCACGAGCAGGTAGAGCCCGAGCAGGATCACGGCCCCGACGAAGCCGCGCTGTTCGAAGAAGGCGGAGCCGGCGAAGTCGCTCTGGCTCTCCGGCAGGAAGCCGAACCTCACCTGCGT
>DATFSG010000091.1:0-3814 GCA_035262765.1 Gaiellaceae bacterium
CTCCCTCGAGGTCGGCCGGATCGACGACGACGTCGGCGCCGGCGAGCTCTCCCATCTCCTGCAGCTCGGGAGTCGTGAACGCGGCCTGGGCCGGCCCGCGCCGGCCGACGACGACGATCTCCTTGATCGGCGAGCTCTCGATCGCCGCGATGGACGTATCGGTCGCGTCCGTGGGGGCGAGCTCGTCGTGGGTGAGGGCGAGCATCCGGGCCAGGTCGAGCGCAACGTTCCCGACTCCGATCACAACGGCGCGCTCGACGGAGAGGTCGAACTCGAGCTGCTGGAAGTCCGGGTGGCCGTTGTACCACGCGACGAACTCGGTGGCGGGCCAGGAGCCGGGCAAGTCCTCGCCCGGGATGCCGAGCCGCCGGTCTGTCTGAGCGCCGACGGCGTAGATCACGGCGTCGTACAGGCGCACGAGGTCTTCGTGGGTGAGGTCGCGACCAACCTCGACATTGCCGAGGAAGCGGAAGCCCGGTTGCTCGGCGATCCGCTCGAAGGCGCGCGAGACCGTCTTCAGCTTCGGGTGGTCGGGAGCGACCCCGAGCCGGACGAGCCCCCACGGCGTCGGCAGGCGCTCGATCAGGTCGACCTCGACCGGCGGATCGGCGGACAGCAGCGCACCGGCGGCGTAGAAGCCGGCCGGGCCCGATCCGACGACGGCGACCCGCATGCGCGCGACTCTAGTCGTGCTTGCCGGCAGCGCGATCTTCGAGCGTGAGCAGCACGCGACGCAGAAGCGAGTTCAGCTGTTCCTTCTCGCGGTCGGTCAGCGCTGCGGCGAGCAGCGCCTCCTTCGGCGCCTGGATCGCCATGGCCCGCTCGTGCCGCTCCAGCCCTTTCTTCGTCAGTTCAACGAGAACGCTCCGCCGGTCCTCCGGGTCGCGGAGCCGGCGCACGAGGCCCTCCCGCTCGAGCGCGTCGAGCCTGCTCGTCATCGCGCCGCTCGTCAGGTCTGCGCGGCGGGCGAGCCAGCCGGCCTTGCGGCGGTGCGGCGGGCCGGACCAGCGCAGCGCCGTGAGCACGTGCCAGTCGCTGAACGTCAGTCCGAGCTGGTCGAGCGTGTCGTTGTGCATGCGCCGGATGCGCGAATTGATGCCGGCGATGCGGTCGACGATCCCCTCGACCGTCAGATCGAGGTCCTTTGGCAAGTCGGCGTCCACGTCCTGGAGGAAGACGTCCACCTCGTCGCGATCACCGCTCTTCCTCGACCCGGGCATGGCCCGCAGTCTCCACAACGTTTCTCTTGACGTCAAGATGCCTTGGTAGTTAGTCTCTCGTTCTCAAGATACTTCTCGTCAAAGGAGGCAGTTGAACAATGGCAACCACCGAGACCTCGTATCGCGTTAGCTCACTGCCGCAGGAGCTCCGCGAAACCGGCGACGAAAGGCCGTTCATCCGCGTCGGGCGCACGCTCGACGTCGGAGCCTTCGGCGTCGGGGCGGCGTACCAACGCCAGGCCGGCGAGACCGTCATCACCGACCACCACGAGGCCGGCCCGGGCGGAGACCGGCATGAGGAGCTCTACGTCGTCGTGCAGGGCGGCGCCAGATTCACCATCGATGGCGAGGACGTCGACGCTCCGCTCGGCACCGCGATCTTCGTGCACGACCCGGCGGCGATGCGGACTGCGGTCGCCACCACCGACGACACCATCGTCCTCGCCGTCGGCGGCCCCCGCGGCTCGGGGTACCGGCTCACGCCGGCTCAATCACAGGACGGCTTCTGGGAGGCCTACGGCGAGCAGGACTGGGCGGCTGCGCTCGCGTCGACCAGGCGCGCGCTCGAGATCTATCCCGGCAACGCGCACCTGCTCTACAACGTCGCCTGCATGCAGGCCCAGCTCGGCAACGACGAGGAAGCGCTCACGGCGCTTCGCGAGTCGGTCGCCCAATGGGAGCCGTACAAGGAGATGGCTGAGAAGGACGACGACTTCGTGTCGCTGCGCGAGAACCCGCGCTTCCTTGAGCTCGTGGCCTGAGAGGCGTGTCAGTGGGCGCAGCCGGAACCGCAACCGGCTGCGTCCTCGGGCGACTCGCCCTCGGCCACCTGGAACGAGTGGCCGCAGCCGCACGAGGCGACGGCGTTCGGGTTCTCGATCTTGAACCCGGACTCCTGGATCGTCTCGAGGTAGTCGACCTGCGCACCCATCAGGTACGGCGCGCTGAAGGGGTCGACGACGACGGTGACGCCCTCGCAGTCGAACGCGTGGTCGCCCTCCTGGGCGCCGCGGTCGAAGCCGAGGCCGTACTGGAAACCCGAGCAGCCGCCGCCCTCGATCGCGACGCGCAGCACCGAGACGTCCTCCTCGGTGGCCATCAGGTCGCGGATCTTCGCCGCCGCCGCAGGCGTCAGCGAAACGATGCTCTCGGTGCGCTCCTGAATCTCCATCTGCGTCTCATCGTAGCAACGTGCCTCCCGGCCACCTGGTCGCGCAAATGCGTCAACCGGCCCGACTTTGTAACAGCCGATGCAGGCTCCCCTAGAGGCATTCGGTACCCGCAAGTGCAGCCGTCATGACGTTGATAACGTCAGCCGACGCTGGGTAACAGAGGCGGGAGTAGATGCTCGACAGCTGGCTGCCATTCCTGATCTACGGGATTCTTGCGCTCCTCATCCCCGCCTCGATGATGGGGATGTCGTTCTGGTTCTCGCAGCGCCCGGCGCGGCGGACCCGCGCGCGGACCATGCCGTTCGAGTCGGGCGTCGCGACCGGACCGCTGCCGCGGCAGCGCTTCAGCGTCAGCTTCTACCTGACGGCGATGCTCTTCATCGTCTTCGACATCGAGATCGTCTTCCTCTACCCGCTCGCCGTGCAGCTGCATGCGCTCGGCTGGTTCGGGTTCCTGGAGCTGCTCTTCTTCGTCCTGATCCTCCTCGTCGCCTACATCTACATCTGGCGGAAGGGCGCGCTGAACTGGTGAGGCTCGATGGCTGACGACACCCCGCGCCTGCGCGACTACGGCCTCCAGTCGGAGCGGCTGCTCTGGCCAACCAAGGGCCCGTCGCATTTCGAGGAGGAGATGGGGGCCGACGAGCTCGAGCGCGCGCTCGGGCTGACGACGCTCTCGAAGGCCGTGCGCTGGGCGCAGACGAAGTCGATGTGGCCGGACACCTTCGGGCTCGCGTGCTGCGCGATCGAGATGATGTCGATCGTCTCCGCGCGCTACGACATCGCGCGCTTCGGGATGGAGGCCTTCCGCTCCTCGCCGCGCCAGGCCGACCTGCTCATCGTTTCGGGTCGGGTCGCGCACAAGATGGCGGCGCCGCTGCGCCAAATCTACGACCAGATGCTCGAGCCGAAGTGGGTGATCGCGATGGGCGTCTGCGCGAGCTCCGGCGGGATGTTCAACAACTACACGATCCTGCAGGGGGTCGACCGGATCGTCCCCGTCGACATCTACGTGCCCTTCTGCCCGCCGCGGCCGGAGGCGCTGATGGAGGGGATCATCCGCCTGCACGAGGCGCACCAGGCCGGCGTGCCGCCCGCGTACGAGCGGGTCGGAGTCGCCCAGTGACGGAATGGCAGCGCGTACCGGGCTACGTCTCTCACCGCGACGGGCCAGACATGCCGACGGTGACGATCGAGACGGAGCGGATCCGCGAGGCGTGCGAGCATGCGCGCGACGAGCTCGGCTTCGACGTCTGCGTCGACGTCGTCGCGACCGACTATCTCGGCTGGGGCGGCAAGGGCGTCTCCGGCTACATCGGCACGGCAAGCGGCCGCGACCTGATGAAGCCGATGACACAGGGGCTGCAGGCGCTGCCCGAGCTCAAGCCGAAGCGCTTCTCCCTCAGCTACCACCTGCTCGCG
>DATFSG010000092.1:0-7530 GCA_035262765.1 Gaiellaceae bacterium
ATACCCGGAGCCGTCCAGCCGCTCGCGGTGCTGGACGGCGATCTCGGCGAGAGGCGCAAGCGCCTCCGACTGGTACAGCATCCGCTCCGTCAGATACGGGTGGAGACGAACGCGCTCCCACTCGCCGGCGCCGAGCGGACCTGGCTTGTCCCAGATCGCGTTCGAGACGCCGAGCCGGCCGAGGTCGTGCACGAGGCCGGCCCGACGCAGTAGCTCCGAGTCCTCCCCGAGCTGCTCGGCGGACGCCGCGGCGAGCTCGGCAACGGCCCGGGCGTGCCCCAGCGTGTAGGGCGACTTGAGGTCGACGAAATCGGCGACCGCGCGGAGCGCACCGTCGAAGGCATCGCCCTTGAGCGTTACCCGCAGCGCCGGCTCCGCGTCGATGACCGCGTCCCAGGTGTGAGCGGAGTCGAGCTCGCCGAGGATCCCGTCGGGATCGGCGCTCAACGCCGCGCTCAGCGCCGGGTCGAACTGCAGGCCGCTGCGCTTTTCCGCGAGCACGAGCGCCGCGTCGTTTCCGCCCAGCCGGTGCGCGACCTCGATGAACTCCGCGAACTGCGTCAGACGGGATGCGACCGGGATCCGATCGCCCGCCAGACCAACCGGCCAGCCCTTGCCGTCCCACTGCTCGTACGAGGCGCCGACTGCCTCCTGGACGCTCGCCGGCAGGCCTAGCCGCTCGGCCAGGGAGCGGGCAATTGCCGCGTGCCGGGCGATCATCCCGTCCACCTCGCGGCGACCGGAGATGGCGAACTCGAGCCCGACACGGAAGCGGTGCAGCGGGGGGTTGCCACTACCGATCAAGCTCATCGTGGCGGCAGCCGCGCGCAAGCTCCGGAAGTCGTGCTCGTACTTGCCCGACTTGAGCGCGATGTCGTCCCCGAACCACTTCGCCTGCTCGTGTGCGTCGGAGTGGCAGCCGACGTTGACGAGCAGTCCGGTGTAGTAGACGGTCGAGCGCTCGGTCTCGTCGAGCCCGATTCGGTCGGCCAGCCGCAGCGCGATCATGCTCTCCCGCAGGACGTGCTCCATCGGCTGCCCGAAGCCGAGATCGACGCCGAGCGACAGCGCCGCGACGAGCTCCGCAAGCCGCACCTCCGTCACAGGTCAACTATGAACCAATCGCGATCTGCTACAGTGAACCTAATGGTTCAGTATCAGCAACCCGTCGACCGCGCCTTTGCAGCCCTCGCCGACCCGACCCGCCGCGCCGTCCTCGAACGGCTCGGCTCGGGCAGCGCGACGATCAGCGAGCTTGCCGAGCCCTTCGGCATGTCGCTGACCGGGATGAAAAAGCACGTCCTGCTGCTCGAGGATGCCGAGCTCGTCACGACGGAGAAGATCGGTCGCGTGCGCAGGTGCATGCTCGCCCCTTATGCGTTCGAGGGCATCAGCATGTGGCTGCAACGGCTCGACCGGTTCGCCCAGGTCGTCGAACGGACGAAAGGAGCAGCATGAGCCCGACCAAGAGCACGTCAGGATTCACCGCCGAGGAGAAGGCCGCCATGCGGGCGCGCGCCAAGGAGCTGAAGGCGGCCGAGGAAGGCGAGGCGGCGATCGCGGCCGCCCTGAAGAAGATGGCCCCGGCCGACCGCGAGCTCGGCAAGCGGGTCGACGCGATCGTCCGCGAAGCCGCTCCCGACCTTCTCCCGAAGACGTGGTACGGGATGCCCGCGTACGCGGACAAGGACGGCAAGGCAGTTGTCTATTTCAAAGATGCGGGGAAGTTCAAGTCACGCTATTCGGAGCTCGGCTTCAACGACCGCGCGAACCTCGACGACGGCGCGATGTGGCCGATCGTCTACGCGTTGACCAACGACCTGAGCAAGGCCGACGAGACCAAGATCGCGAAGCTCGTCAAGCAGGCGGTGAGCGGATGAACGAGACCGTCGTCACCACCCCGAACGAGCTCGAGATCCGCGTCGAGCGGGAGTTCGACGCACCGCGCGCGCACGTCTTCTCCGTCTGGACCGACCCGCAGCTGATCCCCGAGTGGTGGGGCGAGCAGACGGTCGTCGAGGAGATGGATGTCCGCCCGGGCGGCCGCTGGCGCTTCAACACCGGCTACGGCGTGGTCGAGGGCGAGTTCCGCGAGGTGGAGCCGCCGGCGCGACTCGTGCAGACGTTCCAGAATCACCTGCAAACGCTGGAATTCGAGGAGCTGGGCGAGGAGCGGACGAAGCTGACTCAGACGATGCACTTTGCCTCGGCGGAAGAGCGCGACACGACGATGAACTACGGCGTCGAGGAGGGAGCGAAGGGCGGCTTCGCCCGGGTCGACGCGGTGCTCGAGAAGCTCTCAGGACGTAGCGCGGCGCCGTAGCTCCCGCTCGAGCTCGTGCGCCGCGGGGCCGAGGCTGAACGTCTCGCCGTCGACCGACGCAACCGGCATCACCTCGCGGACCGAGGAGGAGATGAACACCTCGTCGGCCGCGAGCAGCCGGGCCAGCGGAAACACGCCCTCCACGGTCTCCTGCTCGGTGATCTCGAGCAGGAGACCGCGCGTCACGCCGGCGAGGATCGGCAGGTCGAGTGACGGCGTGAGCAGGGTCCCGCCTTCGCGCCACCAGACGTTCGCGGTCGGAGCCTCGAGCACGGTGCCGTCGCCTGCGACGAGCAGCGCGTCGTCAGCGCCGCCGGCGATCGCGGCGTCCTGCGCCGCCATGTTCTCGGCGTAGCTCATCGACTTCGCGCCCGCGAGCGCGCCGGTCGACCAGGGAGCCGAGACGAGCTTCAGACCGCGGCTGCGCTGTGTCTCGAGCTCCGGGTCGATCAGTCCCGCGGTGACGGCGAGCGTGCGGCCGGTCCAGTAGAGGCGGAGCGCGAGATCCCTCTCCTCGCAGCCGCCGATCGCGAGCTCGGCGAGCTGCTCGCAGTCGGCGCGATCGGGCGGCGGGAGGCCGACGCGCTCGGCCGAGACGGCGAACCGCGCGAGGTGCCGATCCAGGAGAAACGGCCGCCCGTCGTAGACGCGAGCCGTCTCGAAGACCGACCGGCCGCGAAGCACCGCTTCGTCGTCGGCGGCGAAGACCGGCCCGTGCGGATCGACGAGACCGAGACCGGCGACCGCTACCGCCCGGACGTCCATCACGCGAGTGCGAGTAGCGGTCTGGCCTTCACCCACGACTCTTCGATCTCGGCGTCGGCGACCGAGTCCCAGACGATGCCGCCGCCGACCCACAGGTGGATCTCGCCGTCGACGACGGCGAAGGTGCGAATCGTCAGAGCGAGGTCGAGGTCGCCGTTCGCGTAGATCCGGCCTAGCGCTCCCATCGAGGCGCCTCGCCCGACCGGCTCGAGCGCCGCGATCAACCGGAGCGCGCTGCTCTTCGGACAGCCGGTCACGGAGCCGCCCGGCAGCACCGCTTCGAGCAGCTCGGTCAGCGTCACGTCAGGCCGCAGCTCGCCCTCGACCGTCGCAACGAGATGGGTGACGCCGGCGAGCTGGCGCTCGGCGAGCAGCTCGGGCCACCGGACGCTGCCCGGAACGCAGACTCGCGACAGGTCGTTGCGCTCGAGGTCGACGATCATCACGTGCTCGGCGGCGTCCTTGGCCGACTCGATCGGAACGCCTGCCGGCCGTGTCCCCTTGATCGGCATCGTGCGGACGACGTTGCCGCGCTTCTGCAGCAGCAGCTCGGGCGAGGCTGAGACGATCGTCCAGCCGTCGCCTTGCAGCGCTGCGCCTTCGAGCGGCTGCAGCGGGGCGAGTGCCGTCGCGAGCGCGACCGGGTCTCCCGCGAACGCGGCCCAGAGATGCTGGACGAGGCTCACCTGGTAGACGTCGCCCTCGCGGATCGCGTCCCGCACCGCGCCGATCGCGTCGGCGTAGGCGGCGGGACTCCAGGTCGTGCGCCACTCGCCGGTGCGGAAGGAGCCGCTGGACCTCACGGGTCGGTCGAGCGAGTACGCGACTTTGGGGATCCGGCACGGCTCCGGCGCCGAGGGCGCGGTCGCGCCGTAGCCGACGAACACCCGCGCGACGTCGAACTCCTCCCGTGCGAGCGCCGGCTCGAGCTCCCCGAGCGAGGCGAGCTCGACGGTCACGCGCGCCGCGGGCTCTTCACGTAGTCGTAGCCGAAGCGTCCCTTGATGCAGAGGTTGCCGCGGGTGACGTCGTGGTCGTCGGGCGAGCTCACCTTGACGATCTTCTCGTCCTGGACGTGGAGCGTGAGGTTGCAGCCGACGCCGCAGTACGGGCAGACGGTGTCGACCTCGGTCTGTTCCTCCTCGCGCCAGTCGCCCGCCTCGCGGAGGTCGAACTCGCTCTTTGCCATCAGCGCGCCGGTCGGACAGACCGCGACGCAGTTGCCGCAGTAGACGCAGGCCGAGTCGGGCAGGGGCACGTCGAGCTCCGTCGAGATGTGGGCGCCGAAGCCGCGGCCGGCGACGGTGATCGCGAACGTGTTCTGATGGTCGACCCCGCACGCCTCGACGCACTTGTAACAGAGGATGCACTTCGAGTAGTCGCGCACGTAGAGCTCGTTGTCGACCTTGACCGCTTGCGCCACGGTGAGCGAATCGGGGCCGAAGCGGTCGGGCTGCGCCTCGTAACGCTCGATGTAGGCAAGCGCCTCGGGCGCCGTCGAGAGGTCGGTCGCCGAGCCGAGCAGCTCCATCACCAGCCGCCGGCTCGTGCGCACCCGCTCGGAGTCCGTGAGCACCACCATCCCGTCCTCGACCTTGCGCGAGCAGGCGGGGACGAGCGTCCGGGCCTTCTCCAGCTCGACCACGCAGACGCGACAGACGTTGACCGGCGTCAGCGTGTCGCCGTAGCAGAGCGTCGGCGTGTCGATGCCGATCTGGCGCGCGGCGTCTAGGATCGTCGCGCCTTCCGCGACCTCCGTCGTCACGCCGTCGATGGTGATCTTCACGCGAGCACTCCGAGGTTGTGGATCGCCGAGTCGACGGCGTTGGCCGCAGTCTGGCCGAGACCGCAGATCGACGCGTCGCGCATCACCTGTGTCAGGTCGGCGAGGACGTCGAGCTCGTCCCCGAGCGGCTTGCCGGAAGCCAGCCGGTGCAGCGCCTCCTCCTGGCGGACCGTGCCGATGCGGCAGGGGACGCACTGGCCGCACGACTCGTCGCGGAAGAACTCGGCGATGCGCAGCACTGCGTCGACGAGGTCGGCCTGTTCCCCGTAGACGATCACGACACCCGAGCCGAGCGTGGCTCCCGCGTCGCGAGCGCCTTCGAAGGAGAGCGGCAGGTCGAGCTGGTCCGGCCGTAGGAACGAGCCCGCAGCACCGCCGAGCAGGACGGCCTTCGGCGGCTCGCTGCCCGCGAGCTCGAGCAGGTCGACCAGAGGCGTCCCGAGCTCGAGCTCGTACAGGCCCGGCCGCGCGACGTTCCCCGAGACGCAGAAGAGACGAGTGTCGCGCGGGTCGTCCTCGAGCAGGATGTGCGGCACGTTGAGGAGCGTCTCCACGTTGTTGACGACCGTCGGCTGCCCGTACAGGCCGACCTCGACCGGGAACGGCGGCTTGTTGCGCGGCTCGCCGCGGTAGCCCTCGATCGACTGGAAGAGCGCCGTCTCCTCGCCGCAGACGTACGCGCCGGCGCCGATGCGCAGCTCGATCTCCACGTCCAGGTCGGACCTGTCGATCGCGTTCTGCAGCCGCTCGTGCGCGAGCGGATACTCCGCGCGCACGTAGATGAACGCCTTCTCGCAGCCGGTCGCGAAGGCGGCGATGGCCATCGCCTCGATCAGCCCGAACGGGTCCTGCTCCATCAGGACGCGGTCCTTGAACGTGCCGGGCTCCGATTCGTCGGCGTTGCAGACGAGGTAGTGCGGCTGCGCGGGCTGCTTCGCGACCGCCTCCCACTTCACACCGGTCGGGAAGGCAGCGCCGCCGCGGCCGAGGAGCGGGGACGCCTTCACGAGCTCGATCACGCGCTCGGGACCGAGCTCGCGCGCCCGCTCGAGAGCACGGAGCTCGGGCTTGGCTTCGGGATCCGCGCCCTCCGCGATCCGCCTCAGGAGCTTCAGCCCATCGGCGGCTTGCGGCAGCGGCGGCGACGTCGGCGGGATCTGCTCCTCGCGCGGCTCCGGTCCTGCGATCGTGCGCAACGAGGCGGGAGCGCGCTCGCAGAGCCCGAGGCAGGGCGCGGGGAGAGCTCCCTCCGGCACCTCGGCCCCGGCGAGCCGACACGAGAGGTCGGTGCAGACATGGAGCACCTCCGCCGGCCGCTCTTCCAGCGCGAGCAGCGCGTAGAAGGTCGCCACGCCGTACGCGTCGGCGGGTGGTACGTCGAGCCGGCGCGACGTGTAGCCGAGCGCGCCCGGAGTGACCCAGCCCACGCGCTGCTGCGCCGCCCGGAGCGCCGGCAGGAGTAGGTGACGCCGGTGCCGGTCGCGTCGCACGACCCGGTGCCCGTTCGCCGCCTCCGCCCCCACGACGGCGTCGATCGCCTCGCGCTCGGCGTCCGTCGGCTCCGCGTCGAGCAGCTTGAGATCCACTACACCGCCTCCAGCCGGATCGCCGTCGCCTTGAACTCGGCCGTGCCGGACTTGGGGTCGGTCGCGTCGATCGTGAGCACGTTCGTCGCCACCTCGTCCGGGAAGTGGAGATTCATGAACGCGAGGCCGGGCCGTAGCGTCGCGTCGTAGCGGGCCGGCGCCTCGACCGAGCCGCGCCGAGAGACGACCCGCACCCGGGCCCCGTCGGCAACGCCGTACCGCTCGCCGTCCTCGGGCGCGAGCAGGATCGCCTCGCCGCCGACGTGCAGCGGCGACGAGAAACGATTCGACTGGACGCCGGTGTTGAAGGACTCCAGCCGCCGCCCGGTCGTGAGGCGCAGGGGGAACTCGTCGTCGAGCAGATCGACCGGCGGATCGTGCTCGACCGGCTTGAACGGCGCGCGCTCCTCGACGACCTCGTCCCACAGCCGGCCGTGGATGAACAGCGACCCCGGGTCCTCCTCGTCCCAGCACGGCCACTGGATGCCGCCGAGCTCGTCGAGCCGCCGGTAGCTCATGCCTGCGTGCATCGGCGAGAGCGAGCGGCACTCGTCCCAGACGTCTTCGGCCCGCGGCGAGCCGAGGGCGTGGCCGAGGCGGCGCGCGAGGTCGTAGACGATCTCGATGTCGTCGCGGGCCTCGCCCGGCGGGTCGTAGGCCTTGCGCACCAGCTGCACGCGGCGTTCGCTCGAGGTGACGGTTCCCTCGGCTTCGCCCAGCGTTGCCGCCGCCGGCAGCACGACATCGGCGAGCTCCGCGGTAGGCGTGAGGAAGAGGTCCTGAACGACGAGGTGATCGAGGCCGTCGAGCAGCCTCTGCGCGCGCTGCTGGTCTGCTTCTCCCTGAGCCGGGTTCTCGCCGACGACGTACAGCGCGCGCAGCGATCCCTCTTCCATCGCCTCGAACATCCCGGTCAGGTGCAGACCGGGCTGCGGCGGGACCGACGCGCCCCACGCGGAGTCGAACTTGGCGCGGATGCCGTCGTCGAGGATCTCCTGGAAGCCGGGCAGCTTGTTGGGGATCGCGCCCATGTCTCCCCCGCCCTGGACGTTGTTCTGGCCGCGCAGCGG
>DATFSG010000093.1:0-2428 GCA_035262765.1 Gaiellaceae bacterium
CCGGTGCCGAGCGCGATGAACGGGATGTTGTGCGGTGCGTCCATGAACTTCCGTTTGCCGACGTAGAGGACCGACGCCAGCGCCGCGAAGCCCGCGCTCGCGTGCACCACGATCCCGCCGGCGAAGTCGCGCGCGCCCCAGTGCGCGAGCAGGCCGCCGCCCCAGAACATGTGCACGAACGGGTAGTAGACCGCGAGCTGCCAGACGACGAGGAACAGCAGGTACGACTTGAAGGTGACGCGGTTTGTGAAGGCGCCGGTGATCAGCGCCGGCGTGATGATCGCGAACATCATCTGATACGCGATCAGCACGACCAGAGGGATGTGCGAAGGCTCGTAAACCGAGTGGACGGTCACGCCGCGCAGGAAGGCGTAGTGGAAGTTTCCGTAGATCCCATTCGTCCCGCCGCTGAAGCAGAGCGAGTAGCCGACGACGAACCAGAGGATCGTTGTGATCCCCATCGAGGCGAAGCTCTGGATCATGATCGTCAGAATGTTCGAGCGACCGACGAGCCCGCCGTAGAAGAAGGCGAGCCCCGGCGTCATCAGCATCACCAGGCTGGCGGCGAGGAGCATGAAGCCCGTGTTCGCGCCGTTGATCACGGCGCGAAGTTCCACACTTGACGGACCCCTCCTGCATGTGAGAGGTTACGCGGCGTCAAAGCCCGGGGACTGCGCAAGCGGTTCGCGGGCTTTGGCGTTTCCGGGGCTCTGCTGCGAGACTGTGCGCATCATGGAGCTCGACGGCGAGTACGTCTGGGTCACGAGCAGGAAGCTCAAGCCGGGCACCCGTGAGGAGTTCAGTCGCTCGTGGCGCCCGAGGACGTTCCCCGAGGGGATGCTGCGGGCGTACGAGCTCGTCTCGCCCGACGGGAACGAGGTGGTCGGCGTCTCGGTCTGGGACTCGATCGAGTCGCGCGACAAGTACCGGCTGTCGGAGGTCGAATCGGAGCGGCGGCGGGCGATGGCCCCGTACGTGCTAGAGGAGGTCTCCGGCTTCTACCTCGGGCGCGAGCTCAAGATCCCGCGCGATTGAGGTCCGCGAGATCGCGGGCGACTGCCGCGGCGGCGCGGCCAAGCTCGGCGGCGGCGCGGGCGTCCCCGGCGACGCTCGGGCTGAGCTTGTCTGTCGCGCGCAGCGCGATCGCGACCGCCGCGTCGGCGAGCCGAGCGATGTCCTTGGGGATGCGCACGATCTCGGCGCGGGTCTCCTCGCTCCGGTCGGCCATGAAGGCGCCGTACGCCTCGGCGTCGGCGTCCCCGAGCTCCAGGAGCAGAGCCGCAAGCGCGTGGGCACGTTCGGCGTCCTCCTCGTTGCCCGCGTAGCGGGCGGAGAGCTCGGCAAGGGCGGCCGCGAGGGCGGCGGTCAGGGCGGTCGCAGCGCCGCTCGCGGGCGCCGGGGTTCGCTCGCCGATCGCGGCGAGCAGCTCCGTGACGTTCATCTCGCGCAGCACGGTCGTGGAGTGTAGAAAGGAAAGCCTGTGGCGACGCCGTCCTCACTCGAGATCGCGCAGGAAGCCGAGCTCCGGCCGATCACCGAGATCGCCGCGGCGGCCGGGCTCGAGCCCGACGAGGTCGAGCTCTACGGCCGCTACAAGGCGAAGGTCTCGCTCTCGGTGCTCGATCGGCTCGCCGACCGGCCCGACGGGAAGCTCGTCTGCGTCACCGCGATCACCCCCACGAAGTTCGGCGAGGGCAAGACGACCACCTCGGTCTCGCTGACGCAGGGCCTCGGTGCAATCGGTCGCCAACCGGTGCTCTGCCTGCGCGAGGCGTCGCTCGGGCCCGTGTTCGGGATCAAGGGCGGCGCGGCCGGAGCCGGCTACGCGCAGGTCGTGCCGATGGAGGACATGAACCTCCACTTCACCGGCGACATCCACGCGATCGGAGCGGCGAACAACCTTCTCGCAGCGATGCTCGAGGCGCACCTCCTGCATGGGAACGAGCTCGGGATCGATCCGCTCTCGATCTCGTGGCGGCGCTGCGTCGACATCAACGACCGCGCGCTGCGCGACACGGCCATCGGGCTGGGCGGTCGCGCGAACGGCTATCCGCGCCAGACGGGCTGGGACATCACGGCCGCCTCCGAGGTGATGGCGATCGTCGCGGTCGCGCGCGACCTCTTCGACCTCCGCGCCCGGCTCGGCGCGATCACCGTCGGCTCGACCCACGACGGCGAGCCGGTCACGGCCGAGCAGCTGAAGGCCGCCGGCGCGATGACGGTTCTCCTCAAGGAGACGATCAAGCCCAATCTCGTCCAGACGCTCGAAGGCCAGCCGGCGTTCGTTCACTGCGGCCCGTTCGCGAACATCGCGCACGGCAACAACTCGCTCGTCGCCGACCGGGTCGCGCTGAAGCTCGGGGACATCGTCGTCACCGAGTCCGGCTTCGGCGCGGACATGGGGATGGAGAAGTTCATGGACATCGTC
>DATFSG010000094.1:0-11793 GCA_035262765.1 Gaiellaceae bacterium
GATCGACGATCTCGTCGTCGAGTTCAAGACCGAAGACGGGATCGTCCATGCAGTGGACGGCGTCTCGTACGAGCTCTACCCCGGTGAGACGCTCGGGATCGTCGGCGAGTCAGGCTCCGGCAAGAGCGTTTCGACGCTCGCGCTGCTGGGCCTGATCCCGCTGCCGCCCGGACGGATCGTCAGCGGCACGGCCACGTTCAAGGGCATGGACCTGCTGCGGCTGAAGAAGAAGGAGTTGCGGAGGGTCCGCGGCAACGAGGTCGCGATGGTCTTCCAGGACCCCATGACGTCGCTCAACCCGGTGTTGACGGTCGGCTTCCAGCTTGGAGAGGCGATCAAGACGCACTATCCGAGCGAGAAGGACGACGCGATCAAGGCTCGCGTCATCGAGCTGTTGAAGCTCGTGGGCGTCCCCAACGCGGAGACGCGCTACGCCCAGTACCCGCACGAGTTCTCGGGCGGCATGCGTCAGCGGGCCATGATCGCGATGGCGATCACCAACTCGCCCTCCCTCCTGATCGCCGACGAGCCGACCACCGCGCTCGACGTGACCATCCAGGCGCAGGTCCTCGAGGTCATGAAGCGCGTCCAGGCGGAGACGGACGCTGCGACCATCATGATCACGCACGACCTCGGCATCGTGGCCGAGATGTGCGACCGTGTCCTCGTCATGTACGCGGGGCACATCGTGGAGTCGGGCGACGTGCACACGATCTTCCAGTCGCCGCGGCACCCGTACACGATCGGCCTGATGAACAGCCTGCCGAAGCTGACCGAGGACGAGGAGTGGCTCGAGCCGATCACCGGCTCGCCGCCGTCCCTGATCGACCTGCCGCCGGGCTGTCCGTTCCACCCGCGGTGCTTCCTCGCGCGCGACAAGTGCCGGCAGGAGAACCCGCCACTGGCACGGGTCGGCGACTCAACGCACCTGAGTGCCTGCCACTTCTCGGATGAGCTGGCCGGGCGCAAGTCCAAGTTCTCCGAGGAGGCGGTGGCGTGAGCGCCGAGGCTCCGGAGACCGCAGCGGAGACCGCAGCGGCGGTTCACCAGCGGGCAGACACAGGCGACGAGATCCTTCGCGTCGAGAACCTCGTCAAGTACTTCCCGATCCGCGCCGGGCTCTTCAAGCGCACCGTCGGGCACATCCACGCCGTCGACGGCGTCGACCTGGCCATCAAGGCCGGTGAGACGATCGGGCTCGTCGGCGAGTCCGGTTGCGGCAAGACGACCCTCTCGCGGACTCTGATCAAGCTGACCGAGCCGACGTCCGGCAAGATCATCTTCAACGGCCGCGACATCACGGAGCTGGGGCGGCGCCCGATGCGCGAGGTTCGCCGCGAGATGCAGATCGTCTTCCAGGATCCGTACGCGTCGCTGAACCCGCGCATGACCGTGCGCGACATCGTCGGCGAGCCGCTCACCATCCATGGCCGCGGCCGCGGCCAGCAGGGAAAGGCGCGCGTCGACGAGTTGCTGCGCGTCGTCGGCCTCTCGCCCGAGCACGCGAACCGCTTCCCGCACGAGTTCTCCGGTGGACAGCGGCAGCGGATCGGCGTCGCACGGGCCCTCGCCCTCAACCCGCAGCTGATCATCCTCGACGAGCCGGTGTCCGCGCTCGACGTCTCGATCCGAGCGCAGGTGGTCAACCTCCTCGAGTCGCTGCAGCGCGACTTCGGCCTCACGTACATCTTCGTGGCCCACGATCTGTCGGTCGTGCGGCACGTGTCCGACCGCGTGGCCGTGATGTACCTCGGCAAGGTCGTCGAGATCGGGACGAAGCACGACATCTACGAGCGCCCG
Source organism: Gaiellaceae bacterium (assembly GCA_035262765.1). GTDB lineage: Bacteria > Actinomycetota > Thermoleophilia > Gaiellales > Gaiellaceae > Palsa-739. The sequence goes on from DATFSG010000094.1 coordinate 1,801, forward strand.
TCTCATCCGTACACGCAGGCGCTGCTGTCGGCGGTGCCGATCGAGGAGCCCGGTCAGCGTGGCAAGCGCCAGCGGATCGTGCTCGAGGGCGACGTGCCGAGCCCGGCCAACCCGCCGTCGGGCTGCCGGTTCCGCACGCGGTGCTGGAAGGCGCAGGCAATCTGCGCGGAGGAGGAGCCGGAGCTCAAGGACCGCGGCACCGGCCACCCGACTGCGTGCCACTTCGCCGAGGTCGTCAAGCCGCTCGACGTCGCAGAACAGCCGGCTGCTGCCGGCGCTCCGGCAGCCGACGCCTAAACAGCCGAGTCGGGAGCCGCCGCCGTCAGCGCGGTTTCGGCGCTGAGAGCGGTGTCGGCGGCTGCGGTGACTTCGTGGTGCGTGACGACGTGCCCGCGCTCGGACTCCTTCACGGCGCGCACGAGCAGCTCGTGCTCGACGCAATACGTGCTCAGTGTGAAGGTTGAGCACCCCGGGAACGCGCAGCCATGAAGCATCGGCATTCACAGGATCTTAACGGTCCGTGAACCTTCGCTGCCAGGCTACGTTGGACCGGATGACGGGTACAGGGGGAAAGGTGTTGCGGATCGTCTCGGCGGTGGCTCTGCTCGCGGTGGTCGCCGGCTGCGGCGGTTCGGCCCGACCGCAGAGATCGGCGGCTCATGGTCTGCCGCCTGCGCTGGCACAGGAGTGGGAGGCGCAGGCGTCGGCGATCGCGAGCGCTGCGTCGGCCGGGAACAAGTGCCGGGCGATGCGTCTCGCCGCCTCCCTCCGCGACGATGTCACGGCGTCCAGCCACAAGGTGCCCGTTCGCCTGCGCACGCCGCTCCTCACCGGCGTGAACGCCCTCGCCGACCGGATCAGCACCTGCACGAGGATCGTGACCGTGCCGCAAACGCCGCCGCCCAAGGGGCCGCCACACGGCCCGCCCGGCCACCACCACCACCACCACGGCGACGGCGGGGGCAACGACCAGTGAGCGCCGTCACGCGCGTTGCCGGGCGCTACGAGCTTGTCCGGCCCCTCGGCCACGGAGCGATGGCGACGGTCGATCTCGCTCACGACGTCGAGCTCGAGCGGCCCGTCGCGTTGAAGCGGCTCGCGGAGAATCTCGCCCGGGACGATGACCTGCAGCGGCGCTTCGTCCGTGAAGCGCGCCTTGCAGCGCGGCTGTCGCACCCCAACGTCGTGCGCGTCTTCGACGTCGGCGAGGACGAGGGCCGGCCGTTCATCGCGATGGAGTACGTCGAAGGGGAGACGCTCGCCGAGCTCGCCGCGCGGCGCGGGCGGGTGCCGGCGGCGGAGGCGGCAGGCCTCGGCATGCAGATGTGCGCCGGCCTCGCCGCGGCCCACGCCGCAGGTCTCGTGCACCGCGACGTGAAGCCGCAGAATCTCCTGCTCGGCGCGGACGGCGTCCTCAAGCTCGGCGACTTCGGCATCGCTGCCGGCCACGAAGGCACGCGGCTCACGCTCGCCGGGACCGTGCTCGGCACCGCCGGCTACCTCGCCCCCGAGCAGGCGCGCGGCGAGCAGGTCACGGCTGCCGCGGACATCTACGCCGTCGGCGCCGTGCTCTACGAGCTGCTCACGGGCGAGCCCTCGCGCACGGCCGGCTCGCTCGCCGAGCTCGGCTCGGAGGACGGGTTCCAGCTTCCCGACCTCGCCGCGCGCGCTAAAGCCACGCCGCCCGAGCTCGTCGCCGCGGTGACCGCGTGCCTCTCGGTCCGGCCCGAGGACCGGCCTTCGTCGGCCGCGGCGCTTGCTCGGCTGCTCGCTCCCGTGACCACCGAGGCACAGACGCTGTCCTTGCCGCCCGACCCGGGCACGCGCGCGACCGAGATCCTCGCCCGGCCCCAAGGGCAGCGGCCGTGGTGGACGCCTCGGCGCCTGGCCGCCGGTGCCGCGCTGGTGGCTGCGGCGATCGCCGGGCTCGTGCTGGCGGTTGCCTTGACGAGCGGCGGGAGCTCATCCAGCCCGCCGGCGACGCAGCATCGCGTGGCTCCCGCGGCCACCGGCACGAACGTCGTGCAGCAGGCCCAGAATTTCGCGAACTGGCTCAAGAGCCATACACATTGAGCCGGTCGGGGAGTGGAGCAGCTGCTCCGCCCGCGGCACAATTGGCGCATGAGCGGTGCGTTGATCGCCTATCTCGCGGCCGGTGTGCTGGCTGCCTCTCACGCCGCCTCGCCGCCGCACGGTACGACGGCGTCCCTCGCCGCTAGGCCGCTGCACGGCGCGGTCGTCCTCCGCGCCAGCCCGGGCGGCAAGCCGCTCGTGAAGGTCGGGCGGTACGGCGCGCTCGGCGGTCCGATCGTCTTCGGCGTCGTCGGCGTGCGCGGCCGCTGGGTCAAGTTGACGGCCGAGGCCCTGCCGAACGGCCGCTACGGCTGGGCCAAGTTCGGCCGCGACGTCTCCGTTCAGCCGGTCCGCTGGACATTGCGCGCTTCGCTCTCCCGGCGTCAGCTCTACGTGCTGCGGGAGGGGCGACTGGTGCGCGCGATACCGGTCGGGATCGGTGCGCCCGGGTCACCGACTCCCACGGGCCGCTTCGCCGTGGCCGAGAAGGTGACGGGTCCCTTCGGCCCGGCCTACGGCTGCTGCATCCTTGCGCTGACCGCGCGCCAACCCCATTTGCCGCCCGGCTGGAACACCCGCCTCACGTACTACGTCGCTATCCACGCCGGCTGGGGCCAGGGAGCGGCGGTCTCGGCCGGTTGCCTGCACGCGACCGAGGCGGACGTCCGCTATCTGATGCGGACCGTTCCGCTTGGGACTTCGGTGCAGATCTTGCGATGATCGGCCGATGAGCGCCGCCACCGAGCTTCACGACCACGACGAAGAGGATCTCCCGGCCTGGAGCCTACCGGCGGAGGCGGTCGACCGGATCCGTGTGCCGGTGACGCTGCCCGACCAGGTCACGCGAGAGTGGGCGTGGGGTGGCTCGAGCGGCGCCGGCGTCCGGGTCTGCATCCTCGACAGCGGCATCGAGCTCGACCATCCGCTCGTCGGCCGCGTCGACCACTCCGTTGCGGTCGTCCGCGACGAGGAGGGCGAGCAGCAGGTCGTCGAAGACTCCGAGGGCGACCTCTGCGGGCACGGAACAGCCTGCGCGGGAGTCGTCCGGTCGCTCGCTCCCGACGTCGAGCTGACGAGCGTACGGGTCCTCGGCGCCGGCTACAAGGGCGGCGGCGAGACCATGCTGCGGGGCCTGGCGTGGGCGATCGAGCAGGAGTTCCCGGTCGTGAACATGAGCCTCTCGACGACGCGCACCAAGTACGTCGAGCGGCTGCACGAGCTCGCCGACCGCGCCTACTTCAAGCGCGTCCTCCTCGTCGCCTCGGCGCACAACATGCCGGTGGAAAGCTTCCCGTGGCGCTTCGCGAGCGTCATCTCCGTCGGGAGCCACGAGGAGACCGACGGCCTGACGTTTTACTACAACCCGAATCCGCCGGTCGAGTTCTTCGGGCGTGGCCTCGACCTCGACGTCGCATGGCTCGGAGGCGGCACGCTCCGCTGCACGGGGAACAGCTTCGCCACGCCGCACATTGCGGGCATCTGTGCGCTGATCCTCGGCAAGCATCCCGATCTGACGCCGTTCCAGCTCAAGAGCGTCCTCTACCAGACGGCGTCGAACGCGAAGGAGGCGGCATGAGCGATCTCGAGGCGGCAGTCGCCGCCGGCGTGATGGGGGCGGACGAGGCGCACCGGGCGCTCCTGCAGGCGACCGTGGAAGTGGCGCGCGCGATCTTCGGGGCCAAGGCGGCGTCGGTCTTCCTGCTGGACGAAGAGGCGAACGAGCTCATCTTCGAGGCGGTGGCCGGCGAGGGTGAGGGCGAGCTGATCGGTCTGCGGTTCCCGGCCGACACTGGCATCGCCGGCTGGGTGCTGACGACGCGACAGCCTCTGGTCGTCGACGACTTGAGTGCGGACGTTCGCTGGTCGCGGTCTGCGGCCGAGTCGACCGGCTACGTGCCGAAGAGCATGATGTCGGTGCCGCTGCTCGTCGAGGAGCGCGCGCTCGGGGTTCTCCAGGTGCTCGACCGGCCGACCGAGTCGAGGGTGAAGCTGAGGGAGGTCGACCTGCTCGGCCTGTTCGGGAACCAGGCAGCGATCGCGCTCGACCTGCTGCAGCGCGCGCGTCGCGCGCGCGCCGCCCTGGCCGGCGAAGGCCGGCTCGCGCCACTGGCGCGGGTTGCGGGACGCCTCGAGGAGGAGGACCGCGACGCCGCGCTCGAACTGCTCCGTGCCCTCGATCGGCTCCTCGCCGAGACGTCCTAGCCTGCGAGCGCACCCGCGGGGAGGCGGGTCAGCACGATGCTCTCGGCCGCTGAGGCCGTCGGCGCATGGCCGGTCACGGCGGTGAGGAACTCGTCCCGCTCCAGCGCGTAGAGCCGCAGAGGCTCGAGCGCCCGCACCGTTGCGGTCCGTGGGACGTCGCGCAGGAGGGCGATCTCGCCGAAGAAGTCGCCCGGAACCAGCTCCCGAGTTGTCCCGTCCTCGCGCTCCACCGCAGCCTTGCCGCTGGCGATCGCGTAGAAGTGGTTGCCCACCTCGCCTCGGGAGACGACGACCTGATCCGCCTCGACCGAGATGGGCGTGGCCTCTGCCGCGAGGCGCTCGAGCACGGGCTCGGGTAGCTCCGCGAAGATCTCGATCCTCCGCAGCAACGCCAGCGGCTCCTCCGCGATCACGGCCTCGGCGTCGACTCGCCGCAGGCTCGGCCAGAGGAAGACGAGCAGGATGGGCAGAAGCGAACCCGCGGCGATCAGGGCTCCCTTCGCTCCGAGCCAGCTGACGAGCGCCGGCGTCGCGATCGAGCCGATCGCCAGCCCTGCCAGGACCAGGCTGCCGAGGAAGGCGAACACGCGGCCCATCACCTCGTTGTCGGCGGAGCGCTGGATAAGCGTCACGCTGCTGACCTGGCAGAAGACGGCACCGGCTCCGAGCACGCCGACCAGGATCAGCGCCGGGGCCAGGGACGAAACGAGCGCGCAGAGGGCAAGCGGCACGGCCGACAGTAGGAAGCCGACGGCCAGAGTTCCCGCCAGGCGGCGGCGAGCAACGACCACGGCGACAACGACCGCGCCGACGATACTGCCGATCCCGAGGGCGGTGTTCAGCCAGCCCAGGGTGGAGTTGCTGCCATTCAGCAGTTGCAGCGCGAGCACCACCAGCAGCACCTCGAGCGCTCCGTCGATCACGGCCTCGGCGCCGCTCAACCCGATCACGACGCGCAACGCGGGACGACGGACCACGGCCGAGAGCCCGGCAGTCAGCTCGGCCATGAAGTGCGGCCGCTCCTCCGGCTGCTCGGGCGGCGGGTCGCGTGGCACCCGCAGGACGAATGCCGCCGAGAAGAGCGCCAGCGCGCCGGTGAGCGCAAAGACCGATGCCGGTCCGCTGAGTGCAAGCAGGACGCCGCCGAGGGCAGGGCCGGCGAACATGCCGACGCTCGAGATCGTGTTGCCGACGACGTTCGCCGCTGTCAGCTCCTCGGGAGAGTTCACGAGCGAGGGAGTGAGTGCGGCCTCCGCCGGGATCCAGGCAACGGCGACCATAGTTGACGTGACCGCGATCACGTAGACCGCATAGGGATTGCCTCCGGTTTCGGCAACCACGGTCATGGCGGCCATGAGGCCGACGCGCAGCAGGTCGGAGGTCAGCATCACCCGGCGACGAGACCAGCGATCGACCAGGATTCCGATCCACGGGCTCGCGAGCGCGGCGAGCACGAAGCGGGCGAAGAACAGCAGGCCGACCGCGCGTGCACCGCCGGCGCGGTAGGCGTAGGCGGGAAGCGCTACCCCATACGCCCAGATGCCGAGCGTCGAGCCGGCTCCCGCGATCTGGATGTCGCGGACGGCCGGGTTCGCAAAAACCCGCCTGAATGCCTGCAACGAAGCCGCAATGCTGCCCACGCGCTCAGGATCGCAGGCGCAGTTGCCAATTTGAAGGGCCGGTGGGAAGATTCGTCCTCCCACGCACGTCTAGTGAGTTGATAGCGCCGGAACAGGCGCAACGAGCTTCCAAAGGAGGAGCAATGTCGGAGGATCGCAACCGCCCCGGCGCGAACGATGAGATGGGCGACGAGGTCGAGGGTCACCGCTACGCCGCCAACGACGAGCAGGGCGACGAGGTCGAGGGTCACCGCTACGCCGCCAACGACGAGTCGAGCGAGGACGACGAGGTCGAAGGGCACGCGCGGTACAACTGAGACCAGCGACACGAGTCTTTTGAAGGGCCCGGCTGATCCCGGGCCCTTTGTTTTTGCGCGAGCTCGTGGGAAGGACGGAAGATCTTCGCTTCGAACCGCGTCTAGGAGGACAGAGCGTTTGACCCGCACGGGCCGCTGAAGGAGGACAGAGATGGACGAAGAGCGCAGAGACGAAGAGATCGAGGTCGAGGGCCACGTCACCGGGCACGGCGAGAGCGACGAGCCGGCCGAGGGGGGCGAGGACGACGTCGAGGCGCACGTTCAGCGGTTCTCAAACGTCCGAATGGATTCGCCCAGCAACACCTAGCAGTTGACCTGACCCGTCACGCGCGAGTAGGCCCGGTTCGAGCCGGGCCTTCTTGCGGTCCGGCTCAGCTACAGGCTGCGGGCTGCCGCTTCGGCGGCGGCGACGAGAAGATCGGCCTCCTCCACCCGTGGGTCGCCGGGGAGCGCCGTGAGGTTCGTCGCCACGAGTGCTCTCGCTCCGCGTGCGACGGCCGCTGCGAGCGCGGCGGCCGCCGCGACGTCGGCGTGGACGCGCGGCTCGACGCGCGCACCCGCGGCGGCGCAGAGCTCGGCCAGGTCGCCGGCCAGCCGGGCAAGTGCAAGCGGCGGCTCGGCCGCTGCCGCCGTGATCCGCCCCAGTGCCCAGTCCCGCTGCTCCGGCCTTGCCGTCTCGTCAGCAGCGGCTCGCGCCTCGAGCGCCTGCCGGTACGCGTCCGCGTCCTCGTCGACGAGCTGGACTGCGCGCTCACGTAGTGCCTCGGCCTGGGCGGCAACGCCCGCCGCGTCCGTCCAACTCTCCGGAGAGAGCCGCGCGGCCATCTGCACGACGGCCGCCGCCGTGGCGAGGGCAGCCGCAAGCGCCGAGCCCGCGCCTGGAACCTCGCGCGGCGCTGCCAGCTCCTCGAGCAGCGCGGGGAACGGAAGACCGGTGAGCACGCCGCAAGTGTCTCAACCGGCGCCGACCCGCGTGCGTCAGACCTCCTCGAGGAGCCGGCGCAGCCGGGAGACGATGAACGGTGACGGTTCGTAACCGGCAGCGGCAACCGCACGCTCGAGGTCGGCCCGGAGCTGGAGCTGGAACTCGGCGTCCTGCTCGGCCCGCGCGACGAGCTCATCGAGCGCCGCCCGCGCAGCCGGCAGCTCCTGCGCCGCGCGCACCCACCCCTCGGGTGCAGGCGGGAGAAGGCGTAGCAGCCGACCGATCTGTTCCTCGTCGAAACCGTTCATCTCTATCTTCATGACGGGCGAGAGGCCCGACTCCTTCCATCGAGTTCGGCACGAACTTTGTCGAGGCAGCGCGAGATCCGGCTGGCGATCGTTCCGGCCGGGATCTCGAGCACGTCCCCGATGGTGCGATAGCTCTCGTCACGGCAGAAAAAGCGGTCGAGGATCTCCCGGCACGGGTCGCCGACCTTGTCGAGCGCGGCGCGGACGGACATCGCGTCGTCGAGCTGGGAGAGCACGTCGTCTACCTCAGCCTCGTCCACCTCGGCGTCCGACGGCGTGTCCCGGGCATTCAGGCGCAGGCGGTCGATGCAGAGCCGGCGTGTGAGCTGGGCGAGCCAGGGCCGGACGGCATCGTCGCTGCGCAGGTCGGGCAGCCGCTCGTAGGCGCGCGCGAAGACCTCCTGGAAGATGTCCTCCGCGTCGTGCTGCGCGAGACGGAAGCCGCGGCCGCAGATCGCGTAGACGTAGCGCGAGAAGCGCTCCACGAACTGGTTCCAGGCGTCGGCGTCGCCGTCCCGGCAACGGGAGACCAGTTGGGCGTCTGTCTGCTCGACGGCCATTGGCTCGGACGATACGACTTCGCGGGGAAAAGGTCAGCCCATGATCCGGTCGACAGCCGCGAGAAGCAGTTCCGAGTGTTCATCTCTGAACACCAGCGGCGGCCGGATCTTGAGCACGTCGTCGTGCTTTCCGGTGAGTCCCACCAGAATCCCGGCCTCGCGCAGCTCGTCCGCGACGCGAGCCGCCAGCTCGCTGCTCGAAAGCTGGACGCCGGCGAGGAGACCGCGGCCGCGCACCTCGACGACGTCCGTCTTGCCGAGGCGCTCGATTGCCGAGCGCAGGCGCCCGCCGACCTCAGCGGCGCGCTCTGGCAGCTGCTCGTCCTCGAGCACCTCGAGCACGGCCAGCGCGGCGGCGGCAGCGACCGGGTTGCCGCCGAACGTGGAAAACGTTCGGCCCGCGTGCGGAAATTGCTCGGCGAGCTCTCGTCGGGTCACCACCGCGGCGACCGGATAGCCGTTGCCCATCGGCTTGCCGAGGGTGACGATGTCCGGCGTGATGCCGTGCCGCGTGAACGACCAGAGCTCCGGGCCGAGCCGGCCGTGGCCCGCCTGCACCTCGTCGGCGACGTACAGCCCGCCCGCGGCATGGGTCCGCTCGACCAGCAAGCGGAGCTCGGCTGTCGCGGGCACGTAGATCCCGTCGCTCATGAGCGAGCCGTCGAGGAAGGTCGCGGCGAGGCGGTCGTCGATCTCTGCCAGGGCTGCGGCGAGATCGGCGCCGCTCCCCGGCGGCGGAATGCGGGCGATGTGGGCCGCCGGGAGCCCAGCGGGCCAATCCTCCGGCGAGAGCGCGGTCGTCGCGGTGGTGACGCCGTGGTACCCATGCTCCGTCACGAGTGCGCAGTCGCGACCCGTGGCTCCGGCGGCGATCCGCCAGGCGAGGTCGTTCGCCTCGCTACCGGAGTTGACGAGCAGCACGGTGTCGAGGTCGGGGAGGGTAGCCAGCAGCCGTTCGGCAAGCTCGATCAGGGGCTCTGCGAGGTATCTCGCGTTCGTCGCGCCGAGGCGGGTCTGGCGGACGACCGCCTCGGTCACGCGCGGATGGCAGTGCCCGACGACCGGGACGTTGTTGTAGGCGTCGAGCAGCCGTTGTCCGTCCGGCTCGTAGATCCAGACGCCTTCGGCGCGGGCCGCATGGACCGGGCGCGCGTAGGTGAGCGGTGTCAGGAGCGCGCCGAGCGCGTTGGTTCGACGCCGCGCGAGCTCCGGGCTCGCCGTGGAGGCGCGCCGTGCTCCCAGCTCGCGCGCGACCTCCTCCGAATCGAGTCCGTCGAGCAACTCGAGCAGGCGCCACGAGTCGTTGTCCCACGCCTCGATGTAGCCGGCGTTCTCGGGAAAGCGGCGGGAGCGCCACGCGCTGATCGACACGATCGCCGCGAGCCGCGCCGCGACTAGGTCGCCGAGCAGCTCGAGCTCGAGCGGCTCGAGCGGCATGCGGGACTCGAAGCCGTCGAGCGCGATCCTGGCGACCCGGAACGCGTCCTCGTCTGGCCGTCCGCGCAGGAACGAGGCGAGCGCGACGGCGATGTCGGCGACGAGCGCCGTGTGGCAGCAGTCGCCGAAGTCGAGGATCCCGGTGACTCGTCCGCTGTCGTCGAGCAGGAGGTTGTCGAGATTGAAGTCGCCGTGGACGACCTGGCCCCGCAATTGTTGCCACTCCGGCAGCACGCGCTCCTCGAACCGGTCGAGCATGCGCGCGACAAGAGCGCGCCGCGCGGGATGCGCGATTCCGTCGAGCAGCGGACGCAATTCGGGTGTGGCCCGGAGGTTCCACAGCAGCTCCCGCCCGGCCGCGGGATGGAAGAACGACCGGAGCGCGCGGCACAGGCGGGCCTGCGTTGCGGCGATGTCGTGCACCGCCGCGTCGTCGAGCTCGGGTCCGGCTTTGTGGCCGTTCCGCCGCTCGAACAGGCGCACGTGATGGCCGTTGAAGGTTGCCCGCGGCGCGAGTGGCCGGGCGAGGGGGAGGTCCGGGTCGACGGCCGC
>DATFSG010000095.1:0-13266 GCA_035262765.1 Gaiellaceae bacterium
GGCGACTGCGGATGCGAGCTGCGAGCCGTCGGACAGCATCCACATGTGGCCGCCGCGCAGATCGAGCTCCTCGTATTGCGCGCCGAGCGCCGCGGCCAGGGTGCGCGTCCGGTCGGTCGTGACGAGCGTGTCGGTGACGCACCCGAGCACGGTCGTGGGTATCCCGGCAGCGCGTACGCGGGCACACTCCCGCCGCAGGTCGAGTGTGCGCAGGACCTGGGCGAGCGCGAGGGCGGAACGTGGCGCGCGCGCGAGCGCGAGCGTCGCGGCCAGGGCGAGGCTGTGCGGATAGTCGCCGCTCAGGAGCTGACGTAGGAAGTCGTGCAGGCTCTGCCGGATGGGCTTGTCGAGCGGCAGCCCCGCCGGTGCGATCAGCACGAGCCGGTCGACGAGCTCCGGTGTCACGGCCGCCGCCATGATCGCGAGGGCGCCCCCCATCGAGTGTCCCGCCAGCGACGATCGGCCTCGGCCTCGGAGCTCGAGGTCGAGCCAACGCTGGTACGGAGCGAGGGAGCCACCGGACGCGGCGAAGCTCGGCGGCTCGAGCACGTCCCAGCTCGTGGGCAGCGCGGGAGCGTAGAGCGCCGCGGGCGCGCCCCAGCCGGGCAGGAAGAGGCGCGAATCCATCCGCGGAGCCTAGAGGACGCCTCGCGGCGTGACTAGGCCGCGGCACTGACCGGCTCAGGCTCGTGCCCGACCTCGAGCAGCCTGCCGTAGATCCCGCTGAGCTGGGCGATGGCGGCAGGCCAGGTGCGCGCGAGTGCGGCCTCGCGGCCGCCGGCCGCGAGCCGGGCACGCAAGTCCGGCTCTCCCGCGAGCTGGAGGAGTGCAGCAGCCAGGGGCCGCGCCTCGTCGGGCGGCACGAGCATGCCGGTCCGGCCCGGCACGACCAGCTCGCCTGCGCCGCCCGCGTCGGCGGCGACCACCGGCAGTCCCGATGCGCCGGCCTCGAGCAGCACTTGCCCGAAGGTGTCGGTCGTGCTCGGGAAGCAGAAGACGTCGGCGCTCGCGTACAGCTCGCCGAGCGCGTCGCCGGTGAGCTCGCCCACGAAGCGAGTGCCGGCCGGCGCGGTGTGTTCCAACTCTCGCCGCGCGGGACCGTCGCCGGCTACGACGAGGCGCACGTCCCGGCGCTGCCGCGTGGCCAGTGCGTAGGCGTCGAGCAGGACGCCGATTCGCTTCTCAGCCGACAGACGGCCGACCGAGAGGAGCAGGATCTCGCCGTCGGGGCCGAGCAGTTCCCGCCGCAGCTCTTCATTTCGCCGTTCGGGGCCGAAGCGGCCGGAGTCGACACCGCGGCCCCAGACGTCGACCGCAGGGTAGCCCCGCGCGGTCAGCGAAGCGGCGACCGCATTGGTCGGCGCAAGCACGGCCGCGCACTGGCGATAGAACCAGTCGACGTAGACGTCGAGCGCTTCGGCGATGAGGGTGTCCCGCGTGAGGTGGAGCGCGTACGGCCCGAGCTCGGTGTGGTACGAGCCGACGAGCGGAATGCCGAGCAGCCGTGCGACGAGCAGGCCGCAGAACCCGACCGGCCCGGGAGTTGCGACGTGGACGATGTCCGGCCGTTCGGCCTCGACTCGCTCGAGCACGTCGGTCGGCAGCGGAAAGCGGAGGTCGATCGCCTCGTAGGAGGGGAGCGGCAACGACCAATCCGGCGGCAGCGCGATCGTGCCGGCGACAGGCGCCTCGTCGGCTGCCACGACGACCGAGCCGGCGTACGAGCCGTCCTTCGCCGCAGCGGCGATCCGCCGCATCGTGCCGGCGACGCCGTTCACCTCGACAAACGTGTCCGTGAAGAGCAGCGCCCGCGGCTCGGTGCGCACACGGGACGCCGGGAAGAACGCGCGCTCGATCGCGGCGAGCCCGTCGCGGGAGCCGGCGTGATGCTGTGCGGTGGCGAGATACGGCAGCTGCAACCCCGCGGCGAATGCGAGTGCGCCGAGCCGGCTACCTGCGCCGGGCAGGTTGGCCAGGGTCATCCCTCCTCGGCGGGCGCGTGCGCCGAGGAGCCGGACGAGCCTGGTCGAGAGGTCTGCGATCTCCCGGTGCCTCTGCTCGACGTCGTCTGAGTCGCCGTCGAACAGAACCTCCAACTGGGCACGAATCGTGTCGGGCAGCTCGCCGCCTCCCTGGCGGTACGCGTTGACGAAGAGGGCGCCGAGCGCGTGCGCGAGCTTCAACGTCGAGCCGTGCTCTCCGACCGGGCCGCACTCGCCTCGGACGAGCGAGGCGAGGAACCCCTCGACCGAGTCTCCCTCCGCCTCCGTCCACGTCGTCGCGATGTCGAGCGCACCGTGATCGTCGGACCCGCCGGTCAACGTGATCGACCCCGAGTGAACGGGCTCCAGCCGGTGCCGCTCTGCGAGAGCGTGGATGTAAGGGCCGTCGACCGAGGCCGCCAACCGGCACGCGAGCTCGTTCGACTCGCGGGGACGGGCGCCGTTGCGGCCTTCCCAGATCGAGAAGAGGAGCATCATGCGCTCGACGTGCCAGGCGGTGAGCGCCGGCCCCATCCGGTAGAGAGGATGCGCGAGCGCGTGGGCAAGGCTTCGCTCGCGGAGGAACGCGACCAGTTCGTAGACCGACGGCCGAGATGGCTGCAGGTCGCGGTGATCCTCCTCGCTCAGGCCCCAGACGAGGACGTGCAGCGGCACGGAGTCCTCGGGGAACTGCGTCGTCACCTCGACCGAGAGGAACGTCCCGGGCTCGTGCGCGATCCGCAGCGCGCCCTCCACCGTGTTGTGGTCGCTGATCGTGACGAAGCTCATACCGCGCGACCGGCACGTCCGGTACACACGCTCGGGCTGCGTGTACGACTCGCCAAGGCGCGCTTTGCGGAGGGCGTAATTCCCGCTGTCCGTCGAGTGAATCGAATGGACGTGCAGGTCGCAGCGGCTCACTACACGTTCATTTAGCCCCGTTTTCGGACGAATCCTCTCCCGCTGGGGCGTTCGTCACCCGATCGTCTCCGGCGTGTCACGAGACTGCCGCTCCCTAGTCCCTCACTCCCGCCACCACGTGCTTTCCCGGGCGCGCTCCGTGCCTCCGGTGGTGTCGAGCGCGTCGAGCTCGGCGAGCTCCTCGGCGCTGAGCGCGAAGTCGAAGACGGCGCCGTTCTCGGCGATGCGCTCGCGATGAACCGACTTCGGGATCACCGGAACGCCGCGCTCGATGCACCAGCGGATCAACACCTGCGCGGGCGTGCGGTCGTGGCGCTCGGCGATCCGGGAAACGGCCTCGCCGTCGAGGTGACGGCCTGTTCCGAGTGGGCTGTACGCCTCGAGGGCGATCCTTTGCTCCCCGCTCCAATCGAGCAGCGCCTTCCGGTACTCGTAGGGACTGAACTGCACCTGATCCACGACCGGCGGCACCGTGGCGGCGTCGAGGACCTGGCGGAGCTCGTCGACCCCGAAGTTGGAGACGCCGATCGATCGCGCGTACCCCTGCTCGTGCGCCTGCTCCATTCCCGGCCACGCCCACGTCGGGCCGCCCTCCGGCCAGTGGACGATGTACAGGTCGACGTGATCGACGCCGAGGCGCTCCAGACTTTGCCGGATCTCGGCGAGCGGGTCCTGCCGTTTTGGGAAGAACTTCGTGGTGATGAAGACGTCCTCGCGCGGCACACCGCTCTCGCGCAGCCCCTGCCCCACGCTCGCCTCGTTGCCGTAGGCCTGTGCCGTGTCGATGTGCCGGTAGCCGAGCTCGAGGGCCCAACGAACTGCGTCGACGCACTCCCGGTCGTCCTTCACCTGCCAGACGCCGAGCCCGAGCAGCGGGATCTCGTTCCCGTCCGCGAGCGCGCGTGTGTGTCCGTTCACCGCCGCCATGTCCTACTTGTGGAGCATCGCAAGAACGGCAAGGGCTGTGGGCGGTGAGAAAAACGGCGGTCCCGGCCCAGAGAACGCCCTGAGAAGTTGTTGATCCAGGCCGGGGGAACGCCGCCGCGCCCTGAACGGTACGAGACTGTGGTTACGGGTCTGTTAGCCCTTACTGATCAATTACGTCAGGCCGAGCCGGGCTCCCCGACGACGCCGAGTCGCGCACCGACCACACCGCTGGCGGCACCCGAGCTTGCCGCGTTCCCGGAGACGACCTCCAGGAAGTGGTCGCGCTCCAGCCGGCGTAGGACGGTCGGCGCTCGGGTCGCGATCGTGGCGGTGCGAGGGACGTCCCTGAGCAGCGCGATCTCGCCGAAGAATCCGCCCGGGCCGAGCGTGCGCACCGCCGTCCCGTCGACGATCACCTCCACCTCGCCGTCTTCGACCAGGTAAAAGGCATCTCCCGCGTCTCCCTGCTCGAAGATCGTGCTGCCGGGCGCGAACGTCTCGCGCTCGAGCCAGCGCGCCAAACGCTCCTGCGCGGGCTCGGACAGCGGGGCGAAGATCGGGTTGACGCGTACTAGCGCGACCAGCGCCGGATCGGCGGTGAGGCTGCTGTCGAGCCGCCGCAGCCGCCGCCATAAAGCGACGGTGAGGAGAGGCAGCAGCGCCCCTGTCACGACGAGGGCCTCCCGCGCGCCCAGACCCCGGACGAGCAACGGCGCGAGGAGCGTTCCGATACCGATGCAGGTGACGAAGACGCTCTGCAGCAGGCCAAGCGCATGCGGCAGAAGCTCCCCCTCCGCGTTTCGCTGCAGCAAGGTGACCGCCGAGACGTCGACAACCGTGACGCCGACGCCGACGACCACGAGGAGCAACGCCGACGCCCAGGCCGAGGACGACAGTCCGAGCAGCAGCAGCGGCAACCCGCAAAGAAGGAGACCGACGCGCAGGTCTGCGCCCGAGCGGCCGCGGCGGAGACGCGCGAGCACGAATCCTCCTCCGACGATGCCCCCCAATCCGACCGCCGCCGTGAGCACCCCGACTCCCGATTGGCCCAGCCCGAGCAGACGCAGCGCGGTGACCACGATGAGGACGTTCAGCGACCCCACCGTGAGGCTTTGCGCGCCGTAGAGGCAGACAATCACCCGGGCGTCCCGGTCCGCGGCTACCGAACGAACGCTCGCTGCAACCGTCGAGAGCAAGGCGTCGTCTCGGCCTCTAGTGGCGGTGTCGCTCCTTGGCACCGGAAGATCGAGCAGGAGCAGAGTGGAGACGGCGTAAGCGCCGGCGGACGTCACGAACACGATGCCAACGCTCGTGTCGTGCAGGAGGAGCGCTCCGAGCAGCGGACCGAGGAGCACGCCTGCGCTCTCGACCACGGAGAGCGCCAGCGTGGCCGAGGTGAGCTCGCCGGGTGTGCGCGAGAGGCTCGGCAGCAGCGAGTTCTGCAGAGGCCGCAGCAGGCTCGAGGCCGCCGACTCGACCGCGACTAACACGTACACGAGCGCCGGCGACGCGCCGAGCAGCACCGCCGCACCCGCCGCCGCGAGCGCGGCCGTACGCAGGACGCCACCGCGAGCCAGGATTGAACCGATCCGGCCGCGCGTGGCCAGCGCGCCGGCGAACGGCGCCGCGAGCGCGCCGGGTGCAAGCCGCACGATGCCGGCGAGCGCCACGCCTCCGGCTCCGGCCCACCGGTACGCGTAGACAGCGAGAGTGACGGTATAAGCCCAACGCCCGGTGACCGACGCGAAACGGGCAACCTGCACCCGCAGCAAGAGGTGATTCGCGCCCGAGATTCGGAACGCGCCGATCGAGAGGCGTAACCGCGCGAGCACCGTCCCGACTCTACGCGGGAAAGACCGCCGGCTGAAGTGGCGGATCGTGAGTTGCGAATGTGTCCATGTGAGCCGACGGCGTCCCGGAAGCTGGTGGAACCCGTTCCCGGGACGCTTTGGCTCTTCCACCCTGAGTGAGGAAGTACGGAGCTAAACCTGCGGAACGAAGGAAATGGGCTGCTGTCTGGTTACGACCTGGAGTCGGCTCATTGACCGACCCACTCTTGACAGTGGAGGATTCCGGCTCGGATGACGACTAAGACCACTGAAAAGACCGCGCTGCCGCCCCAGTTTCAAGTGCGGCAAGACGACGCGCGTGCCTGGACGGAAGCGCTTGCCACGGTCCCTCTTTTCGCAGCTCTCAGCCAGCGGCAGCGCCGGAAGATCGCGGAAACCGCACGTATCCGCCGCTTCACCGCCGGAACGCCGCTCGTCGTAGGCGGCCACGCGGCGAGCGAGCTCTTCGTGATCCTCGACGGTCAGGTCGACATCGCCGTAGCGGGTCGGGCGCTGTTCCCCATGGGACCTGGGAGCTTCGTCGGCGAGCTCGCCCTGCTCGACGGAGGCCCGCGGTCGGCATCGGTTGTGGCGGCAGGGCTGGTCACAACGCTCGTGATCACCGGCAGGAGGTTTCGGAAGCTGTTGCAAGCAGAACCGTCGATTGCGATCGGTGTCGCGGAGGAGCTTGCGCGGCGACTGCGTGCGGTTGACTCGGTGAGTTAAGCGCCGCCACTGTGACATTGACGGGAAGTGGGTTTTGTCTTGTGTCAGAGTTGTGTCGTTCCGCGCGTCTACTTGAACCGCGGAAACCACTCCGGATAGTCTCGCTGCACCCCCGTTGGCTCTCTTTGTGGCGACCGATCTAAATTCACCTGGATTCTTCACGCTGGTCGCGCAAGGAGCGTGGCCGCCCGGCGAGGAGGCACTCGATACCTTTTTCAACCTTCGCAGCGAGGACGTGCAAGCGATCACGAAGTGGAGCCTCAGGCGAAGCCCTCGAGGTCGCACCTGGCAGGGGCTGTTCCATCTCATGGAGCAGAAGGGCTACGGGCAGGTCCGGGACATGGGACAGGAAGCCGCGGTCGCTTGGGCGCGACACCTGGGCGTCACTGACCAGGCCGACGCCGACCACTACGGCGAGACAAGCGTGAGGGCCTAGATGTCCGACAGCGGAGGCTCTGAGCAGCGCCTGCACCGCCTGCGCGAGGGCGCGGCCTCGATCGTTGAGGTCATCCTCGGTAACGCGCTTCTCTTCGGGCTCCTGGCGCTCGCCACCATCCTGATCGTCCTCTTCTTCTTCGGGCTTTCGGTCATCGGCCCCCACCCGGTGGGCAAGCAGATCCCGCTCTCCAGCTCGCTGCACATGATCAGGAGCAACCAGGTGGGCGGCGCCCGCCTACTCGACCAGGACTCGCGAATGGAGCTGGTCAATCACCAGGGAGACCAGTTCTGGAGCGCGTACCCACACACGGGCTCCTACACCGAGACCCTGCTGAACACGCTCCAGCGGAACCACGTCAACACGATCGTCGTCCCGCAGTCCGGGAAACCCCTGCTCAACCAGGTCGTCCAGTTCCTCCTCCCGATCCTGATCCTCGTCACGCTGTTCGCGTTCTTCATGACGCTGTCGCGCGAGAAAGGCGGCGCAGCATTCGCCTCGTTCTCGAAGTGGACCGGGCGTGGGCAAAAAGCGGGCACCGGCCAGTTCTTCTTCTCTGACGTCGCAGGCGCACCCGAGGCACTGATCGAGCTGGGTGAGGTCTGCGACTACCTCGAGGATCCCGCCAAATACGCGCGCCTCGGAGCCCGAGCGCCCAAGGGCGTGCTGCTCGTTGGGCCTCCGGGAACGGGCAAGACCTTGCTGGCGCGCGCGGTTGCCGGCGAGGCTCAGGCGAACTTCTTCTCCCTCTCGGGATCGGAGTTCGTGGAGTCGCTCGTCGGCGTCGGTGCGGCCCGCGTCCGCGATCTCTTCAAGCAGGCTCGGCGCGCTGCCCCCGCGATCATCTTCATCGACGAGCTCGACGCCGTCGGCCGCCAGCGCGGCGCCGGCATGGGCCAGGGCCACGACGAGCGCGAGCAGACGTTGAACCAGCTCCTGGTCGAGATGGACGGCTTCGGCGCCGAGTCGGGGATCGTCCTGATGGCCGCGACGAACCGCCCCGACATTCTCGACAACGCGCTCCTGCGCCCAGGCCGTTTCGACCGCCAGGTGGTCGTCGACCTGCCGGACGTCCAGGGCCGCGCCCAGATCCTGGCCCTCCATGCGAGCAAGGTCCCCACGACCCAGGGGATGGATTTGATGAGCCTGGCGCAGCAGACGCCAGGGTTCTCGGGCGCCGACCTCGAGAACGTGATCAACGAAGCGGGTCTTCTCGCGGTGCGAGCCGGCAAGGAGAGGGTCGAGCAGCCCGAGCTCGAGGAGGCGATCGACCGGGTGCTGGCAGGGCCGGCGCGCAAGAGCCACCTGCTGAGTCGCGACGAGCTGTGGCGAATCGCCGTACACGAGTCAGGCCATGCGATCGTCGCGCGCGCGATCGGCAATCCGGTCGCGCTGCAGAAGCTGTCGGTCGTCGCCCGCGGCCGCGGCCGCGGGGGCGCCACCATCTACTCCTCCAGCGACAAGGCGCTGCTCAGCCATCTCGAGCTGATCAAGACCCTGGTCACGACGATGGCCGGTGCCGCGGCGGAGGACTACGTGTTCGGGATGCTCTCGACCGGAGTCGAGGGCGACCTCGAGGAGGCCTCGAAGATCGCGCACGCCATGGTCGCGTTCTACGGCATGAGCCCTGCCATCGGGCCGGTGACGATCGGCGAGAAGCCGGGCGAGGTCTTCATCGGCCGCGATCTCGCCAACATGGGCAATGTGGCCGCCCAGACCCTCGAGCTGGTCGACGAGGAGACGCGCCGCATCGTGCGCGCCGCCGAGGACACGGCCAAGCGCGCGATCGGGATGAACGCCGTCGTGCTCGAGGAGCTGGCCAACGCGTTGCTCGAGGCCGAGACGCTCACCGGCACGAGGCTCGAGCTCCTCCTCGCGAAGACGGTCGACTGGCCCGAGCCGCTGGTCGAGGACACGAACGGGCGGGCGCCGGTGCTCCTGCGGGAAACAGTCCTCGCGTCCGACAGCGAAGACTAGGGGCTCAAAGCGCGAACGCACCAGTAGCGACGGTGGCCGAACTTTGGTTCCTTGTCCTCGACGGTGAATCCACATCTGAGGTAGAAGCCGACACCCGCGTCGTCGGTCTCCGCGACCACGCGCGCGGCCCCCATCCGCTCGGCGAGTGCCTCAATGAGGGCGCCGGCTAGACCACGGTTCCGCCACTCGGGTGTCACCGCAATCGAGTTGATCCCGATGGTCGCGTCGAGATGTTGTTCGGCTCCTGCGACGGCGAGGATCTCGTCTCCTTGCTGCCACCCTATGAACAGCCATTCCCCGGAGCCGTAATGAGCACGCGCATCCTCGAGCGCGGCAGCCGAGCCGTGTGACTGCTTCAGGACGTTCAGAACGGCTGGTTCATCTTGGCGTCCGTTGAGATCGACGATCTCCATCGCCGCACTAGTACCCGAGGGACTCAGCCGTGCGACGCCGGCTAGAAGCTGACTCGGTACGTCCGCGTGACCGGCTTCAGCGGCGGCGCAAGCTCCCCGGCAACGGCGCCGTTCACCGGCCGCACCGTGACGATCGCCGTCAGCTTCCCTTTGAGGCTTGACCGATAGGGAAGCCCGTAGACGGTCCGACCGTAGGGAAGAATCTGCCGCGCGGGCGCCCACAACGTCTGGACGGTTCGCGTTCCCTGCTTGAGCGCCACGCTCACCTTGTGCCGCAGGATTCGCTCGTTGATATTGCCCTGATTGGCGACGACGAGCCGAAGCTGGTGCTTCTTCCTGTTGGCGGACAGACCAGCGATCCGGATCTTTCGCTTGAGCTTTCCCTTGACGCGGACGAGAACTCCCGCGCCGATTCTCGTCCGGATCTGCACGTTGCCCGTGCCCTTTGTCGCAGAGACGAACAGGATGAGTGCGTGATGGTCCCCGGGGCCGGCCCTCTTCCCGGGATGCGAGCGAACCTTGAGATAGGCGATGCCGTTCCCCTTGACCGTGAAGCGCTTGGGCGAGATCGAAAGCCAGCGCTTCGCCGAGCGCTTGGGCGACAGCTTCGGATCGACGACTACCCGTCCGTTCGGATTAATCGTGTAGTTGCCGATCGACGCCTTAAGTGAAACTGCGTTCTTGCTTGGGTTCCTGAGCGTGTAGTAGCCCTTCGAGCTTCCGATCAGGGTGAGCTGCGTCGGCTCGACCGAGAGGGTGAACGCTGACCCGGCTCCGGCGCTGCCCGCAGCCGAAAGAACGGCAACACCCGCAATTGCGAGTGTGCACCAGCCGACTATTCCGAATCTCGTCTTCATCCTGGCCCCCACTATCGCGAGGGGCGACGCGGAGTCGCCCCTCGAATCCTCAATTTGCACGGCAATTTTATCACTGAATCTCGAGGGGCGGCGCGGGGCCGCCCCTCGAATGTTCCTGTTCAGATGGTTCTTAGATGCCTACCGCCGTGAACGTCACGACCGACTGGTGCGCTCCGGCCGGGACTCCGTTCGGCACGGGTCCGACCACGATCGCGAACGGCCAGTTGTCGCCCGCATTCGGCGTGAACGAACTGCTCGAACCCAGGTTGAGGTTCCCGCTGGTCGGGATCAGCGCCGAGGCTCCCGTGAACGGAGCAAGGAATGCCATCGGTGCAGACACCGGTCCCGACGAGATCGACATCGGGATGTCCGTGGGCGAGGAGAACGCCGTTCGCGTCACGGTTAGCTGGTACCCGCTGGGGTCGTTCGAATCGACCCGGACGTTCGGGCTCAGGGCCCCGGACGACTGCCCGACGGCAAGCGTCCCGGCTGAGAGCGAGGTCGCAGACGTGACCTGAATCGTCGCAGCGACGTTCACGTTCACGCACGTGTTCGAGGACGAACCGGGCGGCCCAGGTGCCGGCTGCGGGCCGCTATTCGTCGGCTGCGGACACGTGATGAACGTGTTCGTGACCGTACAACTGATGGCCCCGCCGGCGGTCGCCGTGCCCGAGCAGCCTGCCCCGTTGCTCTCGGTGTAGGCAGTCGTGGGACCGGACTCCGTCACCGTGTAGGTGTCACCGGCCGTGATCGCCACCGGCGCATGACCCGGGGACTCCGCACCGGCGAACGACGCCACCACAGTGCTCGTGGTCGTGTCGGTCACCGTCATGGTGAAGTCCGACGCCGCCTTGCAGTTCACGGTGCAGCCCGTGTTGACGACGTGCTTGATCACCGTCAGCTGCGTCGGGTTGGCCGTGTTCGTGACCGTGCAGGTGCCGGTTGCCCCAGCCGCGATCGGGCCGGTGCAGTTGCCCGACTGCGACATCGTGTAATTGGCGGTCGGACCGGACTCGCCGACCTGGTAGGTCTGCCCGCTGGCCACGGCGACCATCGTGCCCGGCGACTCCGCGCCGGGGAACGACGTCGGATTCGCACCCGCGCCGGTGACCGTCATCGTGAAGTTGCTGGCGCTACCCGGACCGACGACGTGCTTGATCACGATCAGGTTCGCCGGGGCAGTCGCGTTGAACTCGTACGCGCCGATGTCGGGCGTGGCGTCCCGGATGAACCCACGCTGGTCCGTGGTCGACGCGCCGGTGCCCGTGCCGTGGTCGATCGCCACGCTGCCGGACGGCAGTGCGAACGTATTCGTCGGGCCGCCGTTGTTGGCCACCGAGGTTCCGGTGATCACGCCGTTGCCGGTGCTCTGGTTTCCACCGCTCGTGATCAGCGTGCCGCACGTGGTGCCCGAGTCGTCGCTGTTGCTGCCCGACCCGTTCGCGGGGGTGATCGCGAAGAAGCAGTTACCGCTCGTGTTGCCGGCCAGGATCGTGTTGAAGACGTTGGCAGCGCCACCGCCGTGGTTGTTGATCCCGAACTGGCTGCTGAAGGCGATCGTGTCCTCGTTCAGGTTCACGGTGCCGTCGTCCTGGATTCCGGAAGCCCCGTTGGACTGCGTGATCGTCGAGTTCGTGATCGTGGCTACCGAGCCGACATCCGAGTCGACGCCGTTACTGCCGTTGGAGGAGATCAGCGTGTGGTCCATCAACAGCATGCCGCCGTTGCCTCCGGCCGGCGGTGACGCCCCGAGGTAGATGGCGCCGTTCGACGGCTGGCTGGTGCCCGTGAGGATGATGTTGGTCACCGACAGCGTCTTCCCCGCCGCGACGGCGAAGATGTCGAGCTGGCCGGCGTCGACCGTGCTACCGGTGGTGATGCTTCCGCCGGTGATGGCCGCGGCCTTTCCACCGGAAGCGATCTGAGCCGGATCGGTTTCGACAGTGACGTTGTGGTTGACGTCCATCGCTGCTGCCGGTGCGTACGTGACGCCCGCGTTCAGGCAGATCACGTCGCCGGCACTGCCGGTCGTCACCGCTGTGACCAGCGCGGCGCCGTTGGCAGGCGTAGTTGTGCACCCTGCGGCGTACGCTGGGCTTCCGAACGAAAGCACCAGTGCCATGACCAAGGCCAGGGCGATAACGAATGGAACGCCGAGGCGGCGCACACCCGCTCGTTTACTCATCTCTTCTTGTCTCCTTTACTTTCGAGTCCCCACCTAGACAAGGAGCGCAGCGGGTTTGCCACCCGATTCGTCGCTTGGCTCCACGTAACGCTTTTCTAACACGCGAGCCGCCGTATTCCGGACGATTTCACCGAACGGTCACGACCTGGAGACATAATTTGCGCCAGACAGACATCGCTGTCACCAAGTCCCTGCTTGACAGACGTCTTTTAGCCGACCGGATGACCGGCCACGGCCGTGAAGAGCCCTGCGTATCCGTCGCGCACGATCTCGGCGATCCCGACGTAGGTCACGGGCTGCCGGTGGCCGTGCCCCCGATAGCTGATGTCCTCGAGCGCTACTCCCTTGACGGTGAAACCCCTGGCGAACGCTGCGTCGAGGCCGGCAGGTGTCAACGCCGAGGCCCGCTGCCCAGCGGACTCGAGGACCCGAACCGTCTCGTAGCCCAGCCCTGGGAAACTGCCGACGGGCCTCTTCCCATACGCAGCCGCATAGTCGCTGAGGAAGCGCTCGCTCGACGCGCGCCGTAGCCCGAACGTGGCGAAGATGACCTCATCGATGCTCGAGGCGACCGGGCCGTCTCGGTAGCGGAAGAAGTTGATCGCAGCGTCCATTGCGTCAGTGACGAAGAACGCGCTCTTGACCTGCTTCTGCCGGAGCCCGGCGATGATCGACTCGATGCTGGGCGAAGGAATCGACGCGAAGACGATGCCCGGGTTGGCCTTGCGGATTTGGCTCGCGAGACCGGCGACGTTGGGTGATCCGGCCGCGACCGAAGCCTGGCCGACAATCTTGATCTTGTTGCGCTTGGCGAAGGCTCGGAACTCGGGGAGCGTCTGCCGGGAGTACCACGAGTGGGCGGCGCCGAGCAAGAACGCCGTCCTGGCGCGTTGCTTGTACAAGAACTTCGCGTAGAAGACGAGCTGCCCGACCTCCGCCGGCCCGCTTGCCCCTGTCTGCCAGAAGCGCGAGAGCCCCTTCCCCACCGCCGGATCCGGGTTGCAGGGCGACAA
>DATFSG010000096.1:0-3033 GCA_035262765.1 Gaiellaceae bacterium
GTCTTGCTCACCTTGTACACGCCATGCTTCCGGACCGCGCCCTCGCCCTGGTACCAGCCGGCGAGCGCGAGCCGCTCGTTGCCGTGGAAGTCGTGCAGCAGGTGCGCGAGATAGGCCACGCCCGCGCGGACGTTGCCGTTCGCGTTGTGGCGCAGCCGCTGATGGATCAGGACGTTCTCGGAGAAGCGGAAGGTGCTGGGCAGGAGTTGCATGACCCCGCGCGCTCCGACCGACGAGACGAGCGCGTTGTTGTCGCCGGACTCCATCCAGGCGAGCGCACGGACGAGGTGGACGCTGACCCCGTAATGCCTCGCCCAATGGTCGAGCAGGTAGCGAACCGAGGCGACGCTCATCGTGCGCTCGGCGGTCCGAGTGGCCGTGACGACATGGCGAATGTGTGGGACCTTCAGGCGCGTCCCGATCAGGAGGTAGTGGCTCGGGTCGAGGCGGTTCATCCGCGCGAGCCTCGCGACCGTCGTGTGGTAGCGGCGCGCGATCGACGAGAGCGTGTCGCCCGAGCGGACCACGTGGACTCCGGTCAGCGTGCGATGCCGGTAGTGGTGGTGGCGCGACACGTGGTTGTGTGCGACGACCGCGACGTGGCCCGCGAGCGGCACAGAACCCCGCTTCGCGATCGCCGCGAGCGTGTGCGCGCCGACGACGCCGTCCGGGGTCAGATGGAGGCCGCGCTGCATGATGCGCACCCCGTGCAGCGTCGGGCCGTCGAAGTAGGCGTTGATCGGGACGCTGATCCCCTGGCGGACGAGCAGGAACTGGAGCACCGAGACGTCCCAGCCGAACATTCCGCGGTGCAGCGTCCGCGCGCCGAAGAGCGGACCGCCGAGCGGTCCCATGGCGGCGCGGGTGCGCGCGTCCGCGAGGCCCGTGACAGGAAGCCCTTCCATGTGCTGGAAGGCGCGCACCGCGGCGACGGTCTCCGGCCCTGAGATCGCGTCGATCGCGCCGCGGTAGAGGCCTTGGGCGCGCAGCGCGACCTGCAGCCCGGCGATCTGCGCGTTCGGGGCAGCCGACGCCGGCGTGGCCGAGGTGGCGGCCATGGCGGCGGCGAGAACGACTCCTACGAGGACGATGCGCAAGCGCATGGGGTCCACGACTACGCGCCGCGCGCCGCGAATCCTCCTGTTGTTGCCGGCGCTTTACCTGCCGACGAAGCGGGGAGCCCGCTTCTCGGCGAAGGCCGCGAGCCCCTCCTTCGCGTCCTCGCTGGCGAAGAGGTCGCCGAACTCCTCGGCCTCCCGCTCGAGCGCGCCGGGCGAGAGATTGAGCAGCCGCTTCGCGATGCGCAGCGCGACGGGGCTCTTGGCCGCGAGCTTCCCGGCGACTTCGAGCGAGTGCTCGAGGACGGGATCGGCGATCGCGTTCACGAGGCCGATCCGGAGCGCCTCCTCCGCGTCGACGGGCCGGCCGGTGAGGATCAGCTCCTTCGCGACACCGAGACCGCACACGCGGGCCAGCCGCTGCGTCCCACCCCAGCCCGGGACGATGCCGAGGTCGATCTCGGGCTGGCCGAGCCGTGCGTTGCTCGAGGCGTAGCGCAGGTCGCAGCCGAGCGCGAGCTCGCAGCCGCCGCCGAGCGCGAAGCCGTTGATCGCCGCGATCGTCGGCTTGGGCATCTCCTCGAGTAGCCGCGCCGCTTCGTGACCGAGCGCGCCCCACTCCTTCGCCGCGGCGGGATCGAGGCCGCCCATGTACTTGATGTCCGCGCCCGCGACGAACGCGCGGTCGCCGGCGCCCGTGAGGACGACGACGCGCGCCGAGTCGTCGTCGGCGAGCTCGCGCAGCCGGTCGCGGAGCTCGGTCAGTGTCTCGACGTTGAGCGCGTTGAGCGCCTCCTGTCGGTCAATCGTGACGACGGCGACCGCGTCGCGGCGGTCGACCTCGACGCTCACGCGGGGACCGCGCCGCGGATGAAGTCGACGATCTCTGTGGTCGGCGCGCCGGGACCGAACACACCGGCGACGCCGAGCTTGCGCAGCTCCTCGGCGTCGTCGTCGGGGATCGTCCCTCCAACCACGACGACGACGTCCCCCACGCCGTTCTCGCGCAGGAGCTCGATGATGCGCGGCACGAGCGTCATGTGCGCGCCCGAGAGGATCGAGATGCCGACGGCGTCCGCGTCCTCCTGGATCGCGGTCTCGACGATCTGCTCCGGCGTCTGGTGGAGGCCGGTGTAGATGACCTCCATGCCTGCGTCGCGCAGCGCACGGGCGATGATCTTGGCGCCGCGATCGTGCCCGTCGAGGCCCGGCTTCGCAACGACGACGCGGATCTTCCCTGCCACGGCGCGGAGCCTAGCCGACTGCTACTCGCAAGAGTCCCAGGCGCCGACCGCCCACACGTCGTTCGCCGAGACGGCCGCGATTCCGGGAAGCCAGGAGTCGATGCCGACCTTCGGCGTCGGCACGAGCGTCCACGCGCTCCCGTTCCAGTGCGCGACCAGTGGCTGTGCGACCAGGAAGTCACCGTCGAGATACGAGCCCGAGGCCCAGACGTCGCCCGCGGAGAGCGGAGCGATCGAGGTCAGTTCGGGCACGTCCTGGGCTGGAGTGGGCGGAAGAGGCATGCGAACGGTCTGCCACGAGTTGCCCTGCCAGTGCTCCGCGAGCAGCCGGTACCCACCGGTCCTGCCGGCGTAGGCGCCCATCGCCCAGACATCGCGGGCCGAGCGCGCCGCGACAGAGTCGAGGGTGTTCAGGCGACCGATGCCGCTCGGGTTCGGGCTCGGCACCTGCGTCCAGACCTTGCCGTTCCAGTGCAGGACGAGCGTCGCATACGAATGGCGGCGCCGGACGGGATGGCCGTCGCCGCGATGGAAGTAGGTGCCGACGGCCCACACGTTCCGCGGGGAGACGGCGGAGACCCCGCGGAGCTCGTCCTCGTGCCGGCCACCGGTGTCCGTGGGGCTCGGGCTCGGGACTCGCTTCCAGCTCTTGCCGTCCCAGTGGAGGACGAGCGTCCGATCGGGGAAGTCTGGATACCTGGGGATCTCGAGCGAGCCCACCGCCCAGGCGT
>DATFSG010000097.1:0-3120 GCA_035262765.1 Gaiellaceae bacterium
GTTGCGCGCGGCGTTGCCCGAGCACGTCTACGTCCAGGTCGACGGTGGGATCGACGAGGAGACGATCGGCCCGGCGCACGCGGCCGGGGCCTCGCTGCTCGTCGCCGGCTCGGCGGTGTTCGGGCGAGAGGATCCGGCGACCGCCTACCGCGGCCTCGTCCGGGATCTCGCGTGAGCCACTTCGAGCGGGCGCTCGAACTCGCCGAGCAGGGTCGCGGCAAGACCGGCGACCACCCTCTCGTGGGCGCCGTGGTCGTGAACGACGGCGAGGTAGTGGGGGAGGGTTGGTACGAGTACGACGGAGTCCGCCACGCCGAGGCAATCGCGCTCGAGCGGGCCGGCGACGCCGCGCCCGGCGCCGTCCTCTACGTGACGCTCGAGCCGTGCTCCCATCACGGCCGCACGCCTCCCTGCGCCGACGCCGTGATCGAGGCCGGGATCGGTCGCGTCGTCGTCGGCGCCCGCGACCCGAACCCGGTCGTCGACGGCCGCGGGCTGGAGCGACTTCGCGCGGCGGGAGTCGAGGTCGAGCTGCTCGACGACCTCGCCGCGCGCCGTCAGAACGAGGCCTGGCGGGTCTGGAAGTCGCTCGGCCGCCCGTTCGTCACCTACAAGGCCGCGGTCACGCTCGACGGTCGCGTCACCGTCCCTGGCCGGCGCTGGGTGTCGGGCGAGGAGTCGAGGCGCCGTGTGCACGAGCTTCGCGCGGCGTCGGACGCCGTCGCGGTCGGGATGGGGACCGTGCGCGCCGACGCGCCGCGGCTCGACGCGCGGGACGTCGAGGTCGGCAAGCAACCTCGCCGGCTCGCGTTCGGCCGCGGCCCGTTGCCCGAGGGATCGGAGCTCGAGCTCCGCACCGGCACACTCGAGGAAGAGCTGCGCGCGCTGGCGGCGGAGGGCGTCCAGTCGCTGCTGCTCGAGGGCGGCCCCACGCTGGCGACGGCGTTTCTCCGTGCGGATCTCGTCGACAAGTTGCTCTTCTTCGTCGCGCCTGTCGTCGCCGGCGAAGGGCCGCCTGTGCTCGGCCAGCTCGCAGCGCCGCTCGAGGTTCTCCACGCGCGAGCCGAGCCCGTGGGAGACGACCTCTTGTTGGAGGCATACCTGCGCGAGCCGTAACCTTTCCGTCATGTTCACGGGAATCGTCCGCGAGCTCGGCACGGTGGAGGCCTTCGACGGCTCCAGGCTCGTCGTCGCCGCGCCCGAGACCGCTGCAGCGGCGTCCGTTGGCGATTCGGTCGCCGTGGCCGGTGTTTGCCTCACGGTCGTGGCGAACGAGGACGGCCGCCTCGCGTTCGACGCCGTCCCGGAGACGCTGTCGCGGACCGCGCTCGGCAGTCTGGATCTCGGCGACGCGGTGAACGTCGAGCCGTCGCTCCGAGTCGGCGACCAGCTCGGCGGCCATGTCGTGCAGGGCCACGTCGACGCAGTCGGGCGTGTCCGCTCGGTCGAGGCGGAAGGCGAGAGCCGCCGCGTCTGGGTCGACGCGCCGGACACGGTGGTCCGTTACTGCATCGAGAAGGGCTCGATCGCGGTCGACGGCGTGTCGCTCACGATCGCCGCCTTCGACGACGACGGCTTCGAGGTCGCGCTCATCCCTCACTCACTCGCGGTCACGACGCTGGGGAACCTTGAGCCAGGCGACCAGGTCAACCTCGAGGCCGACGTGCTCGGCAAGGTGGTCGAGCGCCTATTAACAGCGAGGCTGCCATGAGCTCGGCCGTCACGCCTTTCGCGACGATCGAGGAGGCCGTCGAGGACATCCGGAACGGGAAGATGGTCGTCGTCGTCGACGATCCCGAGCGCGAGAACGAGGGCGACCTCGTCGTCGCCGCGCAGTTCGCGACCCCGGACGCCGTCAACTTCATGGCGACCCACGCCCGCGGCTTGATCTGCCTCTGCCTGACCGGCGAGCGCTGCGAGGAGCTCGGCCTGCCGCAAATGACGCAGCGGAACGAGGCCCACCTGGGCACGGCTTTCACCAACACGATCGAAGCCCGCGAAGGTGTCACGACCGGGATCTCGGCGGCCGACCGCGCGCGCACGATCCACGTCGCGATCGATCCCGCCTCGACGCCGCACGACCTCGTCCAGCCCGGCCACGTCTTCCCGCTGCGTGCGCGCGACGGCGGCGTCCTCGTACGCGCCGGCCAGACCGAGTCGGCGGTCGACCTCGCGCGCCTGGCCGGACTCGTCCCGGCCGGCGTCATCTGCGAGATCATGAACGAGGACGGGACGATGGCCCGAGTGCCCGATCTCGTCCCGTACTGCGAGCTGCACGGGCTCCGGATGATCACCACCGCCGACCTGATCGAGTACCGCCGGAAGACGGAGAAGCTCGTCGAGCGAGTCGTGACCATCAGCCTCCCGACCGAGTACGGCGCATTCACCGCGATCGCTTTCCGGGAGACGCTCACCGGCCGCGACCACCTCGCGCTCGTGATGGGCGAGGTCGGCGACGACGTACTCGTCCGCGTTCACTCCGAGTGCCTCACCGGCGACGTCTTCCATTCGCTCCGCTGCGACTGCGGCGAGCAGCTCGAGGCCGCGCTCGCCGCGATCGCCGCCGAAGGCAACGGCGTGCTGCTGTACATGGCGCAGGAGGGCCGCGGCATCGGCCTTCTCAACAAGCTCAGGGCGTACGAGCTGCAGGAGCAGGGGCTCGACACCGTCGAGGCCAACCTCGCGCTCGGCTTCGCAGCCGACGAGCGGGAGTGGGGGATCGGCAACCAGATCCTCGCCGAGCTCGGCATCACGACGATGCGGCTGCTGACGAACAACCCGAAGAAGGTCTCGGGCGTCGAGGCGTACGGGCTGAAGGTGACGGAGCAGGTGCCGATCGAGATGCCGCCGCACCCCGAGAACGTTCGCTATCTGGCCGCCAAGCGGGATAAGCTCGGCCACAAGCTGCACCACCAGGACCTGAAGTTCGAGTCGGAGGGCGAATGACCACGGAAGGCTTTTGGCCGGGCGAACCGCCGGCTGCGGAAGAGGACGCCGCGGAGCCCGAGGCGGCGGTCGCGGACGTGGCTGAGCCCGAAGCGGCGGTGGAGCCTCCGGGTTGGCCGCAGCCGCAGGAGCAGCAGCCCGAGGCGGAAGCCGAGGTCGAGTCGGAGTCCACTG
>DATFSG010000098.1:0-4397 GCA_035262765.1 Gaiellaceae bacterium
CGGCGTCAGCAGCTCGGTGCGGATCAGCATCGCATTCAGGCCGCCGATGAAGAAGAACAGCCCGATGCCCCAGAGGTACTGGATGCCGACGACCTTGTGGTCGGTGCAGAGGCTGAAGTAGCGCGTCCAGCCGCCCTCCTCCTTCTCGCGCAGCGAGGGCGGGTAGCCCAGCATCCGCTTGATCGGGTAGTTGGCGAACCCGAGGCCGACGAGGAAGCCGACGACACCGCCGATGTAGGCGAGGAAGACGGACAGCTCGTTGTAGTCGGTGTCGCTGAAGTAGTCGATGCTGGCCGCGTGGATGGCGTGCGCGCCGAACCAGCCGACGTACCAGCCGACGACGCCGAGGATCAGGCCCGTGAGGAAGTTGAAGCCGATCAGGCGGCGCCACAGTGGCGGGGTCGGCGCAACGGCGGACGCGGTCATCCGGCTCTCCTCTGCGGCGGGCCGCCTTGCGGGGCGGGCAGGTAGCTGTAGGCGAACGGTGCCCCTCCCTGGTCGGGCGGCCGGTTCGCGAAGGGCTTGATCGCCGCGTAGAGCCTCACGGCGCCGGCAGCCCAGGAGTTGAACTGCGCCTGGGGCACGACGTGGCCCTCGTCGAACATGTAGCCGTGCCAGAGGCCGCACAGCTCGGCGCACCGGACGTTGAAGGTGAGCGGGCCTTTGGTGGTGACGTAGGCGACGTTGTCGACACCCGGGTTCGCGTCGGCCTTCACGCCGAGCTGGTAGGCCCAGAACGAGTGCACGACGTCGAGCGACGTGACGTGGAACGCCACGAGGGTGTTCTCCGGGAGATAGAGCTGGTTCGACTCCATGCCGCCGAGCGACGGGTAGCGGTAGGTGAACTGCCACTGCTGGCCGATCACCTGCACCTGGAAGGCGTTTTGGTGGCCCGTCGGCTGGGCGATCGGGTTCGGGCCCTGGCCGCCGCCGGCTCCGTCCTTCAGGAGCTCGTAGGTGCCGAAGCCCGCGAGGAACAGCACCATCGTCGTCGTGATCACGATCCAGAGCAGCTGCACGCGGGCGTCGTTGCGGATCGGCGGCCCGTCGAGCACGGCTTCGTTCCGCTTCGCGTGGAATCTGATGAGGCCGTAGACGAAGAAGACGGCCATCAGGCAGAGGATCGGCGTGACGAAGCTGACCATCACCTGGTTGCTGAAGGTCTGCCCCTGGGCCTGCACGCTCCCGTTGCCCGGCGGGATCAGCGGGCCGACGTAGATCGCGACGAGCGGCGTCGCGATCGCGCTCAGGACGAGCCACACGACGACGACGCGGACGCCGTCGTTCGTGGAGTCGCTGGGCCGTGCCGGTGCTGCGCCAGGCTCCGCTGCCATCAGGCCGACTTCACGTTGAGGAAGCCGTCCATGTAGCCGATCGTCTGCATCGGGCCGCCGAAGCCGTAGAGCCAGCCCGCCGCGCAGGGGACGAAGCACTGCCAGCGGTAGTGGCCGGGCGTCGTCGTGTGGAACGTGAACTTGATCGTGCGATGCGCGGTGCTCATCGGGCAGCCGTTCGGCACGGCGTAGCCGCACTGGTTCTTGGCGTTGTCCGCAACTCCGGGCGCGGCGACGATGAGCCCGAGTGCCGGCACGGCAAACGTGTGTGACGCGAGGTTCGGGTCGGTGGCGTTCGAGGGCTTGCCGTCGACCGTGATCAGGTTGCCGACGACACCCTGCGGGCGGCCGAGATACGGGTTGCGCAGGCCGCTCGCGCCGTCGAAGTTGAACCAGGTGACGTGGACGGTCGCGTTCGCCGGCAGGTTCCAGACCGTCGCCCGCTTCCACTGCCCGTCCGCCGTGTGGATCAGGTACGAGACCCAGTCCGGGTTCGGGCTCTGCTTCGGCCCGATTGCGGCCACGGTCTCGATCTCGAGATTGACCACCGGCTGGCCGTTGACCATCTGGACGGGAACCGAGTACGTCGGCGAGCCCGCGAGTGTCGTGAGGTTCGAGACGTAGAAGCCGATCACGACGCCGGCCACCGTCACGGCCGCGCCGACGAGCACGAGCTTCACTCCGAGCCGCATCGGAGGGCGTCCTATCAAGGTCGGCGCGCAGGTGCCCGGCTCATGACGAACGTGTCATCTGTTGGTCATGTACACGTCATCGGAGCCTGTGTAGATTCCCGGCCGGGAGGTCGGCATGCGGATCCTGGTCATCGAGGACGAGGCTCGAATCCAGTCGTTCCTTGCCCGCGGCCTGGAGGCCGAGGGGTACACGGTCGGCGCCGCCGGCGACGGACGCGAGGGTCTCGACCTGGCGACGCAGGCGCGCTGGGACCTGGTCGTGCTCGATCTGCTCCTGCCCGGCCTCAACGGGCTGCAGGTACTGCGGGAGCTGCAGCGTGCGAAGCCCGAACTGCCGGTGGTGATCCTGTCTGCGCGCGGCGACGTGCAGACGAAGCTCCGCGGCTTCGAGCTCGGCGCGACCGACTACGTCGCGAAGCCGTTCTCGCTCGACGAGCTGCTCGCGCGAATCCGGGTCCGGCTGCGCGGCGCGGCGACCTTCGGCGACGAGCACGTCCTGCGCGGCGGCCGCGTCGTCCTCGACATAGCGCGCAGACAGGCGGGCGTGGGTGAGCGAACAGCGGACCTCTCGGACCGCGAGTTCCGGCTCCTGCAGCACCTGCTCGTGCACGCGGGCGAGGTCGTGAGCAGGGAGCGGCTGCTGGCGGAGGTGTGGGGCTACGACTTCGATCCGGGCTCGAACGTGGTCGAGGTCTGCGTGCGGAGGCTGCGGCAGAAGCTCGGCCCGGAGGCGGCGATCGAGACGGTGCGGAATGCGGGTTACCGGCTGGCTACGGCGTAACCCGCTCGAGGCCGCGTGGGCGGCCTTCGCGATCGCGAACTGGGTCGCCATGATCGCGTGGCCGAGCTGGGAGACGATCCCGTTCCACTTCGTCTGGATCAGCCTCACGTTCGTCTACGGCGTCCGCGTCTGGTCGATGAAGACGATGTGGGCTGTCCTCTCCGTGGTGATCCTCGCGACCGGGGCGAGCATCATGTCGGACGCCTTCCAGGGCATCCAGCTGTGGGGTGAGCTGTTCGAGGTGCCGCTCATGTCGGCGATGTTCGTCGCGATGGTGTGGCACGCACGGCGGCGTCAGGCGGCGCTCGCGGAGATGCAGGGTGTCGCCGAGATGCGCGCGACGCTTCTCGAGCGGCAGGAGCGGTTTCTGCACGACGCGTCGCACGAGCTGCGGACGCCCGTGACGATCGCGCGCGGCCACCTCGAGCTGCTGCGGCGGGATCAGCCCGATTCGGCCGAGCTGGACGTCGCTCTCGACGAGCTGGGCCGGATGGAGCGCCTTGTCGAACGACTTCTGCTGCTGGCGAAATCGGAGCAGCAGAGCTTTGCCTTCGAGGAGATCGACCTCGAGGCGTTCCTCTCCGATCTCTTCATCCGCTGGTCCGGGGTTGCTCCGCGCGCGTGGCGTCTCGACGTCGATCTGACCGGACATCTGCTGGTCGATCCGGAAGCGTTGCGGACCGCGCTCGACGCGCTGCTCGAGAACGCCGTGAAGTACACCGACCCGGGCGACGCCGTCGAGCTCTCGGCGCATGCCGACGGAGCCGCCGGAGTCGTGATCGAGGTCTCGGACTCGGGATCAGGCGTCCCGGACGAGGCGCTTCCGCGGATCTTCGACCGCTGGGCGCGGGCGGACGGCGCACGCACCCGTGAGCGCGGCGGCGCGGGGCTCGGCCTGGCGATCGTCGCTGCCGTAGCCCGCGGGCACGGGGGTCGCTGCTCGGTGCGGTCGTTGCCGCAGGGGACCGCGTTCCGGCTCCATCTGCCGGTACGCGTGCCGGGCGACGTGCCGAGCCCGGCGCCGGTGGGTGAGGGGGAGTTGGCCGGCGCCGAGCCGGGGCTGGCTCTCTCGTAGCTAGGCGGCTCTCGAGAGCTCCTCGACCGCGTCGGCCGGGAGTGCCAGGTGCTGTGGGCTGGGCTGCGAGATGAGGGGCGACTCGCGGCGCTGGTCGCGTCGGTCGAGCCGGTGCGTGAACCGGACGATCGCGAAGACCGCGAGGACGGCGGCGAGGTCGAGGACTGCGATCAGGGGGATCAGGGTCGTGTTTGTCATGGCTCCAGCGTCGCCGGTGCCGGTGAGAGCCATCTGAAGCGGGGCTGGGAGAACGCTAAGAGTCGAGCGCCGCGCGGAGCGAGGCCACGAAACCCCCGAGCGCATCGGGACCGTCCTCCGCGACCTCGACGGCGCGCGACCCGACGACGACGCCGTCGGTGAGCTCGCCGACCGCGCGCGCGAGCTCCGGCGTCGAGATCCCGAAGCCCGCGTACACCGGGACATCGCTGACGGCGCGCACCCGCCCCACCAGCGGCGGCAGCGCGGGCGAGAGCTCGGCCCTGGCGCCGGTGGTCCCGGTCACCGTGACGAGGTAG
>DATFSG010000099.1:0-5343 GCA_035262765.1 Gaiellaceae bacterium
CGTCCGCGCCGCAGGTTCGATCCTGCGCGCGCAGGTCCTGAGCGGGCGCCGCTGCGTGCTCCTGTTCAACACCGCCGGCCGGGAGACGCAGACCGTCTCCTCGGACGGCCCCGAGTGGCGGCGTGCGTTCGAGCTGCTCGCGGCGGCGGCGCCCGACGCGCGGGGCTCGGCGGCGGAGCTGCTGCGTTCGGCCGACGCGCCGGCCGCGCGCTCGCTCGAGCTCGTGGTCGTCACGTCCCGGGTCGAGCGGACGCTCGTCGACCGGCTGCTCGAGCGCGCTCTCACGCGCAGACCGGTCGCGCTCGTCCACGTCGAGGCCGAGAGCTTCGCGGGAGCCGCGCGCCGCCCGGTGCCCGAGCTCCTGCGCCTGCAGGCGGCGGGGGTGCCGGTCGCCGTCGTGCGGCAGGGGGACGATCTCGCGTCGGCGCTCCAGAGGGCGAACGTGGTGGAGGTCGCGCGTGCGTAGCGCCGCGCGGACCGTGGCCGTGAGCTTTCCGGCCGTCGTCGTGATCGCGGTGGCCTGGCTCCGCCTCGAGCAGCCCGTCGGGTCGCTCTGGCCGGCGGTCGCGCTCCTCGTTCTCGCTCTCGCGGCCGCTCTGCCTCGCCGCCGTTGGCAGCGAGGCGTCGCCGCAGTCGCTGCGACGCTACTCGCCGCGCGGGTCGCGGTTGGAGTCGATCTCGTCCCGTGGCGGCTCGACCGTCCGGGTAGCGGCTTCTCGGCCCTCGGGACGCGATTCGGGGACGGGTTCGACGACTTCTATGGCACCCATCTCCCATTCGACCCGCGGGTGCACGCGGCGATGCACGAGCTCGTGCTCTCCGGCGTCTTCCTCTTCGCGCTCGGCGTGGCGCTGCTCGCGGCGGAGCGAAAGCCGATTGCGAGCGCTCTCATGCTGCTCGTGGGAGCGGGCTGGCCGACGACGCTCCTGAATTCGACGCACGGAGTCGTCATGGGCGCCGCGATCCTCGGTGCCGCGCTCGTCCTGCTCGCCGGCCTCGGCTCTCGCCGCCTGCCGGGCCTGGCGCTGCCCGCGGCGGCGGTCGTGGTGGTCGCGGCCATCGTGGTCGGCTCCGCGACCGCGGCTCGCCACGGGCTGGTGAACTGGCAGTCCTGGAATCTCGCGCACGTCGCGGGCGGGCCGACCGACGTCGGCTTCGTCTGGAACTCCCAGTACGGCGGGCTGACGTGGTCGGGGCAACCCACCACCGTTCTCCAGGTCCAGTCGGCGCAACCGCCTGCGTACCTCCGGGCCACGGTCCTCGACTTCTTCGACGGCAACGCGTGGGTCGCTGCTCCGATTCGCTCGGCGGACTGGCTCGAACCGGCGGCCGCGAAGCAGCCGAAGAACCAGACACGCGAGGTCGTGACGGTGGACGCTCTGGCCGACGCGCACCTCGCGGGCGGCAGCATTCCGATCCGTTTCGAGGCCGCCAACGGGGCGCCCCTCGTCACGTTCGGTCCGGGCTTCGCGGCTCTCAACCAGAACCTCCCTCAGGGCTTCCGCTACACGGTCTGGAGCTACACGCCTCGAACGAGCCCGACCGCGCTGCGCCGCTCGCCGGCGAGCTACCCGCGGAAGCTGGCACTCGAGGGCCTGCTCGACGTCGGCAACGGCGAGACGATGCCGGCCTTCGGGACAGCCGATCGCCAGAGGAACGTCCTTTCGTTCGTCGCCGTCCGGCCGCAGCTTCGTGCCTACCTGCCACTCGCCCGCCTGGCGGAGAAAGTCGCCGGCGGCGCGCGCACTCCGTACGGCGCGGTCGAGGATCTCGAGAAGTGGTTCGTCGCGTCCGGCACGTTCCACTACTCGAACCACCCGCCCGTGATCCAGCCGGCGCTCAACGGCTTCGTCTCGCAGACCCACGTCGGCTACTGCCAGTACTTCGCGGGCGCGATGGCTCTCATGCTCCGTTACCTCGGGATCCCCGCTCGCGTCGCGGTCGGCTTTGCCGGCGGGTCCTACGATCCGACGCAGCGCGTCTGGAACGTCAGCGACCGCGAAGCACATGCGTGGGTCGAGGTCTGGTTCAAGGGCTACGGCTGGCTGCCGTTCGATCCGACGCCCGCGGCGCCCGGAGCCGCGCCGCGCCAGACGCAGGCGGGGCTGGCGGTGGCGGGGAAAGGTCTGGGAGGACTGGTTCCGTCGCTGGCCGATCGCAAGGGCGGTGGCCCCTCTCCGACCGAGGTGAAGCTTGGGGGCTACAACGGGTTCGGTCAGGACACGGGCTCGCATCGACACAACACCTCGCCGGCCACGGCCGGGGGTGGCGGCAGCGGCGACCGCAGCCGGCCGGTGCTGATCTTGCTCGCCGTCGTCTCGCTGATCGTGGCCGGGATTGCACTGACCAAGTCCGTGTTTCGCCTCACGCGAAGCGCCCGCCGCGACCCGCGTGGCGTGGCCGCGGCCTGCAGGCAGGAGCTCGCCGCATTCCTGCTCGACCAGCGGGTCGAGACGCCTCGAAGCGCCACGCTCGGCGAGCTCGGCGAGCTCGTCAAACGCGAGTTCGGGGTCAGTCCCGAGGCCTTCGTGGCAGCGGCGACCGAGGCCCGTTTCGGTCCCGTCGAGAGCGCGGCCGCCGCGTCCCACACGGCGCGGCGCGAGCTGCGGAGCCTCCTCGCGGCCGCGCGGCGAGGCCTCACCTTCCGGGACCGGCTCCGCGGCCTCTTCTCGCTCCGCTCGCTCACCCGGCCGGTGGCGACGTGAGCGAGTCGACCTACGCCCTGTTCCAGCGCGGCCGCCGGCATCTGCGGGCGGGAATGCCTGCGCAGGCGACCGTCTCGCTCGAGAAGGCGAAGCGGCGCGAGCCCGACAAGGCCTCGATCCGCGAGACGCTCGGGATCGCGTACTTCCGGATCCGGCGCTGGAGCGAGGCCGAGGAGGAGTTCCGCAAGGTGCTCGAGATCTCGCCCGTCAACGACTACGCTCACTACGCGCTCGACCGCTGTCTCGAGAAACAGGGGAGAGATGTCGAGGCGAACTCGCACTACAAGCTCGCAAGCTCGCTGTGCCCGGAGTCGGCGCAGTACCGCGCGCGCATCCGCGACCTCGACTAGATGCGCGCGGTGGTGCAGCGCGTCTCGCGGGCACGAGTCTCGCCCGGCGGCGAGATCGGGCGCGGCCTCTGCGTGCTCCTCGGCCTCGCTCGGGACGATGAGGAGGAGCAGGCGACACGACTCGCGGCCAAGGTCGCGCGGCTGCGGATCTTCCCCGACGACGACGGCCGGTTCGACCGCTCGGTCGAGGACGCTGCCGGCGCGGTGCTGGTCGTCTCGCAGTTCACGCTGATCGCGGACACGGCAAAGGGCAACCGGCCGAGCTTTGCCGAGGCCGCGCCGCCCGAGCAGGCGGAGCCGCTCTACGAGCGGTTCTGCGCGGAGCTACGCGGCCTGGGTGTGCCGGTGGAGACAGGCGTCTTCGGCGCGAAGATGGCCGTCGAGCTCGTCAACGACGGGCCGGTGACGATCGTCCTCGAC
Organism: Gaiellaceae bacterium; assembly: GCA_035262765.1. Lineage (GTDB taxonomy): Bacteria > Actinomycetota > Thermoleophilia > Gaiellales > Gaiellaceae > Palsa-739. The sequence goes on from DATFSG010000099.1 coordinate 3,476, forward strand.
GCGTGAGCCGCCTGCGCGCCTTCGTCCTGCACACGGCGCGCGCGGTGCGCATCGTGGTGGGGCATCGAGGGATTCCACGCCCGCTCCGCTGGCTGGCCGGGCTCGCGCTGCTGCCGATCCCGGGACCGTTCGACGAGGGCGTGCTTCTCCTCGTGGCGGCGATCCTCTTCGTCTTCTACCGGCAGGAGTTGCGGCAGGCGTGGAGGGACGCCGCGCCGAGCGAGCCGGACGCCTGAGGAAGCCTCGTTGCTATGCTGGCCGCACCACATTTCACCGGTTCGGAGAAATGGGCCTGCGGGCCCATTTTTTATGACAGGGACGCGAAAACGATGCCCACCACACTCGAAAAAGAACGCCAGTTGCAGGAAGAGATCGCCTCGCAGGTCGAGCACGACCTGCCGGACGTCGACGTCCTCGCGGTCGAGCTTCTGGCGCCGTCGCGCTTCCGCGTCTACATCGACCATGACGACGGTGTCGACCACGCTCTCTGCGAGCGCGTCACCGACATCCTGCGCGAGTACCTGCGCGAGTACAGCGTCGAGGTGTCCTCGCCGGGGCTCGACCGCCCGCTGCGCCGGAAAGAGCACTTCGAGACTGCGCTCGGCCGCCGGGTCCAGCTCCGGATCCTCGGGCAGCGAAAGCTGCGTGGGGAGGTCGTCTCCGCCGGCGACGAAGCCGTGACGGTGGCCGCCTCCGACGGCGCTGAGACCGAGATTCCGTATGCCGAGATCGTCCGAGCAAATCTGATTGACGAGGGAGCGTGACATGAGCCAGGAGATCATCGAGGCCGTCCGCGAGATCGAGCGCGACAAGGGAATCGAGGAGGGCGCGCTCGTCTCCGCGCTCGAGGACGCGCTCCTCGCCGCCTACAAGAAGACGCCGGGTGCGTCGCGGCACGCGACCGTCGAGATGGACGACGACACCGGCGACTTCCGCGTCTTCTCGGTCGAGCTGCCCGCCGACATCGAGGAGCGCCTGCTCGACGAGGCTCGCGAGCGCAAGCTCGAGGAGCTCGAGAAGCTCGAGGAGGAGACCGGCGAGCGCCAGCACACGCTCATCTCCGACGACGACCTCGACATCGACTGGTCCGACGTCCCGAGCGAGGACGTCAAGCGCGAGGATGTCACGCCGGAGGGCTTCGGCCGCATCGCCGCGCAAACGGCAAAACAGGTCATTTTGCAGCGGATTCGTGAGGAGGAGCGCCGGATGATGTACGACGAGTACATCGACCGCGTGACCGAGGTCGTGACCGGCATCGTCCAGCAAGCCGGCGACCGCAACAACGTCCTCGTCGACCTCGGCAAGGTCGAGGCGCTGCTGCCGCGCTCCGAGCAGGTCGACGGCGAGCGCTACGAGCAGGGCTCGCGGATCAAGGCCGTCATCACCGAGGTGCGCTCCGGGACGAAGGGCCCGCAGGTCATCCTCTCGCGGCGCGATCCCGAGCTGATCAAGACGCTGTTCGAGCTCGAGGTTCCGGAGATCGCGGACGGGCTGGTCGAGATTCGCGGCGTGGCCCGCGAGCCGGGCTACCGCTCGAAGATCGCGGTCGAGTCGCACGCTCAGGGAGTCGACCCCGTCGGCGCGTGCGTCGGCCCGCGCGGTTCGCGAGTGCGCATGGTCGTCTCCGAGCTCCGCGGCGAGAAGATCGACATCATCCCGTGGAACCCCGAGCCGGCGCGGTTCGTCGCCAAGGCGCTGTCGCCCGCCCGCGTCCGCGAGGTCTACCTCGACGACGAGGCACGCGAGGCGACCGTGGTCACGCCCGACGACCAGCTCGCGCTCGCCATCGGCAAGGAGGGCATGAACGCCCGCCTCGCCGCGCGCCTCACGGGCTGGAAGATCGACATCCAGAGCGACACCGAGTTCGC
>DATFSG010000100.1:0-12853 GCA_035262765.1 Gaiellaceae bacterium
CTGCTTTTCGCGACGAGCGCCTCTTTCGACGTCGTCAACTTCGCGTCGGATCTCGTCTACGTCGTCGCGCTCCCCTTCGCCGCGGTCGCGACGACGTACCTCTACTTCGACCTGACGGCCCGCTCAGCGGCCGGCGCCCACCAGGTCGCCCCGAGCGACCGCGACGGCCTCGAGCCTCGATGAGGCGCCGAGTGCGTGCAGCAGGTGCCGCACGTGATTCCGCACCGTCTCGCGGCTGAGGTGCAGCTCGTCGGCGATCTGCACGGTCGACCGGCCGCGCTCGAGCAGCCTCAGAACCTCCGCCTGTCGCGGCGTCAGATGCAGGTCGGGGTGTGGCTGCGGGTCTTCCAGGACGCTGGACACCTGGCCGAAGACCCCGACCACGTGCTCGCCCTGCCGTAGCGGCACCGAGCTGATCTCCACCGCGAGGTGCGCTCCCGCCTGGTCGACGACGGTTACCGGCGCGTCGGTCACCTGCGTGTTGCCCAGGATCTTGCGTGCGAACAGCTCGCGTGCCCGCCGAGTGTCCTCCGGCGCCACGACCGACGTGAACTGGCGCCCGACCTGGTCACCGACCATGGCCCGGGCGGCCTCGTTCATCCAGCGGACGACGCCGGCACGGTCGATCACGTAGCTCGGCACGTTCACGTGATCGAGCGCGCCTTCGAGATCTGCCCCCATCGCCCTCAACGCTTCGACAGGCACACCTGCAGTCTGGCTGATCCCTACCCGAACGTAAAGCTGTACGCCCGCACGCCCGGCGGAACCGAGAACCTGAGCACACCGTCGGTCGTCGCGTTCCCCGAGAGGACGGTGTAGAGCTTCGCGCCGTCGACCTCGATCGGCGGCAGGGACCTGCCGTCGCGCGTGACCGCGATCCGGCCGTGGCCGGACAGCACGAAGTAGACGTCCTTGGCGTGGTAGTGGAGCGCGAGGCGCGCGCCCTTGCCGGGAGTCGCGGTCTGGCCGGAGAGCGTCCACCGGCCGCCGTACGAGATGTCGTTCTGCGGCACGGACCCGGCGAGCCGGTAGTCGGCGGGGCGGTTCAGGACGAGTCTCGTCCCGACGTATCTCGAGCGATCGAGCCGCTGCGGGCCGAGGTAGGTCTCGGGCGTCAGGAGCTCGGTCGGCGTCCGGTTGGCGACGTCGGTCATGCGCCCGTTGACGCCGAGGAGCTGCCGGATGTCGTCCTCGGTCTTCGTGTAGTCGCTCTCGCCGAAGCTGTACGCCCGCACCTGGCCGCTCTGGTCGACGAGATAGTCCGCGGGCCAGTACTGGTTCGACCACGCGTTCCAGGTGGCGTAGTCGTTGTCGAGCGCGACCGGCCAGGTGACGCCGAGGCGCTTCACCGCGCCTTCGACATTAGACGGGACGTGCTCGAAGGCGAACTCGGGCGTGTGCACGCCGACGATGTCGAGGCCGTCCTTGTGGTACGCGGCGTACCACGCCTGCAGGTGCGGGATCGTGCGCAGGCAGTTGATGCACGAGTACGTCCAGAAGTCGATGAGCACGACCTTGCCGCGGAGGCCTGCGATCGTCAGCGGCTTGCCGCGCGGCGTGTTCAGCCAGTCGGAAATCCCCGCGAAGGCGGGCGCGGCGCCGTACTGCGGCAGGTTCGAATGCGGCACGGCCTGACGCTTCAGCGTCACGCCGCCCGTCGAGCCGCGCAGGGTCGCGAGGTGCTTCTCCGCGAAGCCCGACTCCTCGGTGTGCCGCTGCAGCGCTGTCGTGTACGAGCCGAGAGCGGTCTGCAGCGTCATGTCGAGGTTGAAGATGACCGCGAACGCCGCCGCGGCCATGACGACCCCGAGCGCCGGCCGCCACCACGAGCGCGTCTGGCGCAGGCGACGGGTGACCCGCTGGCCACCGAGCGCGACGAGGAGCAGCACGAGCCCCGCGCCGGCTGCGTAGAAGAGCGTGAGGAGGACGAGCCGGAAGCCGACCCGATGCTCGGCTGAGAGCGCGCTCACCGTGGCGAGCACCGGCCCGGCGCAAGGTACGAACACGAGGCCGAGGCTCAGGCCGAGGATGAACCCACCGCCGAGATCGCCGCTCGGACGGCGGCTGAGACGCGCGAACGGTGCCTCGATCCACATCCCGAACCGCGGCACGAGCAGCGTCGCCGCCACCACGAAGAGCAGGGCGATCGCGATGTTGCGCAGCGTGTCCTGCGGCAGCCCGAGCGCCATGAGCAGCGCCGAGGCCGAGAGCGTGAACACCGTGAAGCTCACGACGAGCCCGGCGACGATCGCGTAGGGCCGCCGTCGCGTCTCGCCCGACGCTCCACCGGCGAGCACGATCGGCAGCACGGGCAGGACGCACGGCGACACTGCGGTGATCACGCCGGCCAGGAAGCTGATTCCGAGAAGAACGACCACGTCGCCGTCTCAAGGGTACGGGGAGCCGCAATCCGAAGCGTTCGCCGCGCCGTAGACACAGCGGCATGGGGCCGCTCGAAACCGAGGCGCTGTATCGCGAGCACGGAGCCTCCGTCGCGGCTCTTTGCCGCTCGCTCTTGCGCGACCGGGCCGAGGCCGAGGACGCAGCGCAGCAGGTCTTTCTCTCCGCGCACCGCGCGCTCCTCAACGGCACGACCCCGCGCGAGCCGCTCGCGTGGCTGCTCGCGGTCGCGCGCCACGAGTGCTACGCCCGCTTCCGCCAGCGCGCGACTGCTCCGGTCTCGGCCGGCGACGTGCCCGACGCAGCCGCGCCCGACGTCTCCGTGCATGTTCTGCGCGCGGGGGAGCTCGCGACGGTCTGGGACGAAGTCGGCCAGATGCCGGCGGCGCAGCGCGAGGCCTTCCTGCTCCGGGAGGTTCGCGGGCTGAGCTACGGCCAGCTCGCGGACGAGCTCTCGCTCAGCCCGCCCTCGGTTCGGTCCCTCCTGCTGCGCGCGCGCACGCGGCTGCGGCACCGCCTCGGTGACGTGGCCGCCTCCTTCGGCGGCGCGCCGTGGATCCAGGCGCTGGTTCGCCTCGCCGGTGGCGGCGACGGAATGTCGCCCGTGCCCGCAGCGACGAAGGCGGCCGCTGTCGGCATTGGCGCGCTCGCACTCGTCGGCGGCGGAGACGTCGCGCTGACCCCGCACCATCACGCAAGGCCGCCGGCACGTTCGGCCGAGCACCGCCGGGCTCAGGCTCACCCGCGTCACGTGGTCGAGCCCACCACAGTCGCGGTCACGCCGCCGGGGGATCGGCCGGGCTTCGAGGACCGCAGCTCCGAGCGCGACCGCTCGCGAGTCAGTGGCGAGTCGGGCTCGCGCCGCGGGAGCGATGACCGCGGGTCGTCCTCCCCGTCTTCGTCCGGAGAGAGCTCGTCCGGAAGCAGCGACGACCGCGGAGGCGCCACGACCGTCGTAGCTCAGGCGACGACGGACGGTCGCGAGAGTCACGACGGCGGCCGCAGCACCTCGGTGAGCACGGGCTCCAACGGCGGCTCCGGCTCGAGCGGTTCGAGCGGCTCGGACAGCTCTCACGGCGGCAGCAGCGACGGCGGTTCCGACGGCGGCCCGGACGGCGGCTCGAACAGCGGTCATGGCGGCTGAGAAGCCGACCGCGACTTTTTCGCGCGGACCGACTCTTCCTCGGTAAGGACCGCAAGCGCGGTCGCCCAGCACCGAGAGAAGGAGTCATCGATGAAGTGGACAGCTCTGCTTGCGGTCGCGGCCTTGTTCCTCCTCGCCGGCCAGGCCACCGCCGCGCCGAAGACGGTCAAGGGAGTCGTCGTCGCGAAGCATGCGCACGCCCGAACGATCGTCGTCGCGACCGGCGGCAAGGGCCTCGCCGTCAGCGTTCGCGTCGCTCCGCACCGCGTGCGTCTGGGCGATCGCGTGAGCGTCGTGGGGTCGCGGGTGCGCGTCCTCTCGCACGTGAGGAAGACACAGCTCCGCGCCGTGGTCGTGAAGCGCCTCGCGCATTCGTTGCGGGTCGCGAGCGGCCGTAGCGTCCTCACGATCCATACGAGCGGCCGCAGACTTGCCTCGGACGACCAGGGCGAGGACAAGGGCGACATGGGCGAGTTCGAGGTCGAGTTCGAGGCCGACGGTCTCCACGAAGACGGGTTCAAGCAGGCCGCGCCGGCGGGCACCGTCCAGATCGAGGGAACCCTCGTCAGCGTCTCGCCGCTCGTGGTCTCGCTCGAGGGCCTGCCGATCGAGATCACCGTGCCGAGCGGCATGACCCTGCCGCCGCTGACGCCTGGGCAGGAGGTCGAGCTGGTCGTGCAGGCCGGTGCCGGCAACACGTTCACGCTCGTGTCGATCGAGCAGGGCAACGATGACGACCAGGGCGAAGATCAGGGCGAGGTCGAGGCGAAGGGGCCCGTGACGAGCTCGACCACGTCGCAGATCACGGTCGACGCCGGCGGAGCGATGATCACCTTCGCCGCTCCAGCGGGAACGACGCTGCCGGTGATCGCCCAGGGCACGTGCGTCGAGGCTCGCGGAGTCACCGTCAACGGCGTGCTGACGCTCACGCGGCTGAAGGTCGAGGACGGCAACGAGGGTGACGACCGTGGACGAGCCGGTCGCGACGACGGTGGCTGCGGTCACTGACCGAAGCACTCCACGGAGGGGCCGCTGTTGAAGGCGGCGGCCCCTCGCGACTGAACCGGCGGCGAACGGGCAGCATCAACTCGTCTAGCCCGAGGAGGCGCTAATGCAAGCCACGGCCACCATCGACCAGCGGATGCCCAATATTCCGCAGCTCGTCCCCGACGCGTTCAAGGCGCTGCTCGCTCTGAGCAAGGCCGCCAAGCAAAGCGACCTGCCCGCGACGACCGCGTTCCTCGTCCATCTGCGTGCCAGCCAGATCAACGGCTGCAGCTACTGCGCGGAGATGCACGCGCGCGAGCTGAAGGAGGCCGGGGAGTCGGACGAGCGGATCTGGACCGTCGCGGCATGGCGCGAGGCTCCCTACTTCACCGAGGCCGAGCGCGCCGCGCTGGCACTCACGGAGGCGGTCACCCGCCTGAGCGACCGTGCCGATCCGGTTCCCGACGAGATCTTCGAGGAGGCCAGCCGGCACTACGACGAGCAGGCACTCGCCTCGCTGATCATCGAGATCGCCGCGATCAACGTCTGGAACCGGTTCAACGTCACGGTCCGGCAGCCGGCGGGAGCGGTGCCGGGCTAGGTCCTGCGGGGATCGCCCTCGACCACGCCGTGCGGCTCGCCATAGTCGGCGAGGAGCTCGAGGAACGGGTCGGGCGGGAACGCCTCGGGGCCGAGTACGCCGATCGCCTGCCAGGTGCCGGCGGCGAGCAACTCGAGCGCGATCACCGGATTGATCGCGGTCTGGAGCACGACCGCCTGATGCCCGTACTCGCGCATCGTCCGCTCGTTGTCGGCGACGTGGTAGAGGTAGACCGCGCCGTCGCTCCCGTCCTTGCGCTTCCCGGTGACGAGCGTGCCGGCGCAGGTCTTGCCGCGCATCCGGTCGCCGAGCGTGGCCGGGTCGGGCAGCGCCGCCGCCACCACGTCCCGCGGCGCGACCTCGACTCCGCGCACGCGCACCGGTTCGGTCGAGTCGAGCCCGAGCTTGTGCAAGGTCTGGAGCACGTCGATGAACTCGGTGCCGAGCCCGTACTTGAAGGTGACGCGATTGCAGTCGATCTCGCGCGGCACCAGCACAACCTCCTCATGCTCGACGTTGACGCACTCGATCACGCCGATTCCCTCCGGGAACTCGAACAGCTCAGGCTCGGAGAACGGCTCGGTCGTGTAGAAGCCGCGCTCCTTCTCCCAGATCAGGGGCGGGTTGAGGCACTCCTCGATCGTCGTCCAAATGGAGAAGGTCGGCGCGAAGTCATAGCCCTCGACGACGAGGTCGGCCCCGTCGCGCACCCCCACCTCGTCGATCTCGTCGAAGAGATGGTCGGCGGCGTAGCGTGCGAAGACGTTGGCGAGACCCGGCTCGACGCCGATGCCCGAGAGCGCGAGCAGGCCTCGCTCGCGCCAGCGCTCGTCGGCCTCGAGCTGCTCGGCGCCGAGCATCACGTCCGGCCCCGAGAGGGTCATCGCCATGTCGAGATAGGTGCAGCCGTACTCGAGTGCCGCTTCGAGGAGCGGCGGATTGAAGCGCGGATCGGCCGCATTCAGGATCGCGTCGGCCTCGGTCTCGCGCAGGAGCCTGACGAGAGAGTCCTTGCTGCTCGCGTCGACCTGCGCCGCGCCGAAGCGGCCGTCGCCCTCGCGTTCGACCAGCGCTTGCGGCCGGGCCGGGTCGAGGTCGGCGAAGGTCATGCGCTCGAAGAAATCGCGCCGCTTGGCCACCGCTGCGACTGCGGCTCCGACGCCCCCGGTTCCGACCACGAGAACCTTCATCCGGAGCTCAGCGTAATGCTGCTCGGTTGAACACGCGGACGGAGACGACGCTAAGGACAAGTGCGAAGGCAGCGAGGACGGCGATGCTCAGCGCGGCCATCGCGGCCGGGTCGGTCAGGCCCCAGATGTGCTGCAGACCACTGCCGTCGCCGAGCAGGCCGTAGCGCATGAGGGCGAGCCCGTGCGTGAGCGGAAGGAACTTCGCCACCCACTGGAGCACGTGGGGGAGTGCCGTGATCGGGAACAGCGCGCCGGCGAGGAACCACGGCAGGATCGCGATCGCGGGGACGCGGGCGATGTACTCCTCTTGCTTCGGCACCCGGTTGGCCAGGATCTCGGCCGCGCCGTACATCCCCACCGTGAACAGGAACGCCGCGGCGAGGAACCAGAGCACGCCGGTAGTGGTGGCATTGAAGTGGATCCCACGCGCGACCGCGACGGCGATGAGGACGGCGACCTGCAGGCCGGTGACGGCGAGGGCGACGATCAGGTTGCCGAGCACGATCAGGGCGCGCGGCACGGGTGCCGCCAGCAGTTCCCGTTGAGCGCCGCTCTCGCGGTCGACGATCACGCCGAGCCCCGCGAACATGGTGTTGAGCGGGATGAGCAGGCCGATCGTCCCGATGGCGACGAACGACTCGTAGCTCGCCTGCGTGTGGAGGGCGGTTTTGAGGGCGGGCGCGATCACGAGCGCAAACATGATCGGCGTCAGCAGCGGCACGACCAGCTCGCGCGGCGTGCGAGCGGTCAGCCGGAAGCGGCGCTGCGAGAGGGTGGCGAGCGGGCTGAGGGCGAGTGCGGTCATCTGTCCTGGTCCTTTCTTCTGGTCAGGCGGCTTCGGCGAGCCGACCGCCGGTCAGGCGGAGGTAAACGTCGTCGAGCGTCGGCTGTCGCGCGCTCACCGCGCCGGCGAGGCCGAGCTCGTGGATGGCGGCGACCGCCTCGCTGCTCGTGTGCCCATTGAGCGGGACGGTGAGGGTCGAGCCGACGGCGAAGGCGGTCTCGTGCGCGATCCCATGCGCCCGGAGCGAGGCCAGGGCGGCCGAGGCGTCGCCGTCGACGCGGAGCTCGACGAGCTCGCGGCCAAGCCCGGCGCGCAGCCGCTCCGGCGTGTCGAGGGCGACGATCGCCCCGGAGTGCATGATCGCCACCCGGTCGCACAGCCGTTCCGCCTCGTCGAGGTAGTGGGTCGTGACGAGGATGGTCAGCTCGTCGCGGCCGCGCAGCTCCGCGATCACGTCGAGGAGCTCGGCGCGGATGAGCGGATCCAGGCCGACGGTCGGCTCGTCGAGGAAGAGGACGCGCGGGCTCGAGACGAGCGAGCGGACGATCTCGAGCCGGCGTCGCTCTCCGCCGCTGTAGGTGCCGAGGGGCCGGTCGACGAGATCTCGCAGTCCGACTGCCTCGACGAGCTCCTCGATCCGCTGCTTCGCCATCGCGGGGTCGACGCTCCAGAGGCGGGCGTGCAGGTCGAGGTTCTGCAGGCCGGTGAGCGAGCGGTCGACGACCGGATCCTGGAAGACGACGCTGCTCACGCGACGCGCAGCAAGCGGCTGCTCGCCCACGTCGAAGCCGGCGAGACGCGCGGTCCCGCTCGTCGGGCGAACCGTCGTGGTCAGCATCCCGATCGTGGTCGACTTGCCCGCCCCGTTGGGGCCGAGCAGCCCGAACACCTCGCCGGCCGCGACCTCGAAGTCGATGTCCTTCACGGCCTCGACGTCGCCGGCGTATGTCTTGCGGAGCTCCTCCACCTCGATCACAGCAGCCTCCTGTCACATCGGTCAGTCGTGCTTCGTCTCTCCCATGACGGAACCGAACGTGAGGATGTGACGGTGGACGACGCACACGGGCAAGCGAGCGAGTTCGAGCAGCACCGGTCCCACCTGCAGGCGGTCGCCTACCGGATGCTGGGCTCACTGACCGAGGCGGAGGACGCGGTCCAGGAGTCGTGGTTCCGGCTGAACCGCTCCGAGACGAGCCAAGTCGAGAACATGCGCGCCTGGCTCACGACGGTCGTTGCGCGCGTGTGCCTCGACATGCTGCGCGCGCGGCGCTCCCGCCGCGAGGACTACGGCGGCGGCGAGTTGCCCGAGCCGCTCGTGACCCTGCCGCTGGAGAATGGGCCCGAGGACGAGTCGATTCTCGCCGACTCGGTCGGCCTCGCCCTGCTCGTCGTGCTCGACACGCTGACGCCTGCCGAACGGCTCGCGTTCGTCCTGCACGACATGTTCGGGATGCCGTTCGAGGAGATCGCCCCCATCGTCGAGCGCAGTCCGGCCGCCACCCGCCAGCTCGCGAGCCGCGCGCGCCGTCGCGTTCGCGGCGCCACCCCCGCCACGGAGCCGGACGTCAAGCAGCAGCGGCGGGTCGTCGACGCGTTCCTTGCAGCTTCACGAGAGGGAGACTTCGAGGCGCTCGTCGCCGTGCTCGATCCGGAGGTCGTGTTCCGAGCAGATCGCGGCCGGCTCGCGTTTGTCGGCTCGCAGCCGGTCGTCAGCGGCGCGGCCGCCGTCGCCGAGCAGATCCTCGCCCGAGCACCGACGTTCGCCCGCTTCGCACGGCCGGCGATCGTCAACGGAGCCGCCGGCCTGATCGTCGTCTCGCACGAGAAGCTCATCGCAGTGCTCGGCTTCACGGTGTCGGCAGACCGGATCGTCGAGCTCGACCTTGTCGCCGACCCCGAGAAGCTAGCGGCGGCGGATCAGGGTCACGCCCTCACGGAACGGGAGCAGCACTGACTCCACCCGGTCGTCGTGCAGGACGTGCTCGTTGAAGCGCGCGATCGCAGTGGCGTTCTCGCCTTCGCCGTCCAGGCCGAACAGCGTGTTGTCGGCGGCGATCGTGCCGCGCGGCGACATCTTCGGCAGCACCGCCTCGTAGTAGTCGACGTAGCCGGGCTTGTCGGCGTCGATGAAGGCGAGGTCGAACGGCCCTTCGAGCGTGGCGAGCGTCTCGACGGCCGGGCCGAGCCGGTACTCGATCCGGTCGGCTACGCCGGCCTCCTCCGCGTAGCGGCGCGCGACGGCGCTCGTCTCCTCGTTGATGTCGCAGGTGACGATGCTCCCGTCCGGCGGCAGGGCCTGGGCCATCGCGATCGACGACCAGCCGGTGAAGGTGCCGACCTCGACGATCTGCTTCGCGCCCGTCATCGTGACGAGGAAGGAGAGGAACGCGCCCTCGACGTTGCCCACCATCATCTGCGGAGCGCTCTGGTTCGCCCGCGTCTCGTCGGCCAAGCGGGCGAAGCCTTCCCAGCCGGCGCTCGTGTAGCGCTCGGCGTAGGCCTCGACGTCGTCGGAGATGTAGCGGGCCATCGCCCGCGGACACTACCGCGGCTAGGAGGTCTCGCCGCGGTCGAGCGGCGAGAGGATGCGCACGGCCAGCGCCGGCGTGCACCCCTGTTGCACGAGCTCGATCAACTGCTGGAGGTCATAGCGCTCGTCCTTGGCGACCCGCAAGGCGAGTGACGGTGGGAACCCGAACTGCTCCAGCTCGAGCTGGCGCCAGTTCACCACCGCCATTCCGCCTCGCCGCATCGAACTAGCCCCAGGTGCTGCCGGTCGTGGTTCCACCGACACCGCCGGTCGAAGACTTGTGCTTGACGACCGCGCCCTTGGCCGAGATGACGTACCACTTGCCGCCGTTCAGGTTCTGGTTCCAGCCCTTGGCTTGGCCGGCAGCCGAGTCGCCGGTGAACGTGTAAAGCGGCCAGTGGTTGTACGTCACGACCTTGCCGCCGGCGGGATTCTTGTCGAGGCCGAGCAGTCCGCTCTTCGCGGCGCCGCCGGCCTTCGGCTTGCCCGAGCCCTTCCACTTCAGCGGCGGCCAGAAGCTGGCGCACGAGCCCGTGCACGTGACCCGGCGGTGCTTGTCCTTCATGAAGACGTAGAGCGTCCGGCCCTTCGTGTTGACGAGCACGACGCCGAGGCCCTTGATCGTGCGCGTCTTCACGGCCACCGAGCTGGTCGAGTGCTCCGCGCCCGCGACGCCGCCCTTGGGCGCCGGGGACATCGAGCCGCCGCAGCCGGCGGCGACCAACCCGAGCGCCGCGAGCAGCGCAACTGCGAGCAAGCGGAGCTGGTATCGGTTGGAATTGCCGCGCAGGATCCTCACCTGAATCTCCTCCTCAAACTTGGGCGTTCAACCTCTTAATCGCACCGCGGGCGCAGTCGGATTGCTTTCGCCGCTGCTCTTCGTGGGCCTCGCGATCGCCTCGATCGGCGGGCCGCTGGCGCTGGCGAACCTCTTGCCGACCACGGCCGGAGACTCGATCGAGTCGGCCGGGCTCGTCGTCCTGCTCGCGGTTGTCGTGTTCGCCGCCCCGCTCACGCTCTGGCTCGTCTACTCGCGGCGCGTCGTCTCGCCCGGCGGGCTTACGGCCTTCGTCCAGGCAGCGGCAGGACGGCGGACGGCTCTCGTGCACGGCTGGATCTGGGCGCTCGCCTACTTCCTCTACCTGCCGTACACGGTCACCTTCGTGGTCTACGACGTGCTGCCGCCCGTCTTTCCCGGCGTCGTCCCGTACCGCTGGCTGCTCGAGCTCTTGATTCCCGTCGCGATCGTTGTGCTCGTCCTCGCCCCCGTCCGCTGGGCGCTGATCGCGTTGCTCGTCGTCGGCCTGGCGCAGCTCGTGCTGCTCCTCACCCTCGGCGGCGTCACGCTCGCGAACGTCCCAGCTCGCTTTGCGGCCCAGCCGGAGGCGGACCCGACCGCCCGCGCGGTCGCGGGGACGGCGTTGCTGTTCATCTGCGCGAGCCTGCCGCTCTACCTCGGCTCCGAGGTGCGCGGCCGCGGGAGGACCGCGCGGCGCGGCCTAACGCTGGCCGTCGCGGTCGTGGGTCTCTGCTTCTTCGTCGCGGCTCTGGGGATGGCCACCGTGCCGCGGGTGCTGCTGGACTTCCCGGTGCCCGCGGCGGCGATCGCGAAGTACTACAGCGGCCGTCCTCTGGAGGTCGCCGTCGCGCTCGGGATCGCCTTCGGCACGCTCGCGCTCATCGTCGCGGAGTACCTCGCACTCGGCCGGCTCCTGCGCTGGCTCTATGACCTGCCACTGCGACGCGTCCTGCTCTGGATCGCGGTCCCGTTCGTCGCCGCCGACGCGCTGTCGCTGATCGCTCCGCAGGAGTTCTACGACAAGCTGCTCAATCCGTCGCTCGGAGCGCTGTTCGTCTCGCAGCTCATCGTCTTCCTCGTGTTCCCGCTCTTCCAACGCGGTCTCCGGTGGCTGCCACTCGTCGCGATCGCCTCGGGCCTCGCGGCCTGGGGCTTCTACACGGTCATCGCCGGCAGCAGCTCGACCTAGGAGACTGCCGTGCCGACGATCAGGGGCCGGACGAACTTCGGCGCCTTCGGCATCTCGGAATGCTCGAGCTGAGAGACCGTGAAGCCCGCGGCCTCGATCGTCGAGAGCGTCGGCCGATTGCAGTCGCAGCCGACGACGATGCGGTTCAGCCAGTTCATCCGGTTCTGGAAGCGCGCAAAGCTCGGGTCGTCGGCCCGCACGTGCTCGAGGAAGAGGAGGCTCCCGCCGGGGCGGAGCACGCGCCGAGCCTCGCGGAGGGCGCGCGGCTGGTCGTCGACGCCGCAAAGCACGAGCGTGGAGACGACGGTGTCGAAGGAGTCGTCCTCGAACGGCAGATCCTCGGCCGGCGCCCGCAGCACCTGGGCATGCGGCGCCTGCTCGTGCGCCTTGGCCTGCAGTCGCTTCAGCATCGGCGTCTGCGGCTCGGTGAGGACGAGCGACTCGAGGCTGCCGTTGTAGTGAGGCAGGTTCATCCCGGTGCCCGCGCCGATCTCGAGCACGCGGCCGGACGCGCCGGCGACGAGGCCCTGCCGCACCTCGCGCAAGCCGGCGTCCTCGCTCCCGCGTGTCAATTTGTCGTAGGCCGGGGCTGTGATCGTCCAGCGGAGACTCATGCAGCGAGATTAAGACGGAGCACGCGCCGCCGCCTGAGGCGATTGCCTCATCTTTCAGAGCAAGCCCTGCTCGGTGGCGTAGAGGCTCGCCGCCACGCGCGAGGATGCGTCGATCTTCGTGTAGATGTGCTCAATGTGGTTGCGCGCCGTCTTCGGCGTAATCACGAGCTGGGCGGCGATCTGCTTGCTCGAAAGGCCGCGAGCGATGAGCCGCAGGACGTCGACCTCGCGGGTCGTCAGGCCGGCCGGCCACTCCTGCCGGCGGCCGACCTGGTGACCGGCCGCGGTGAGAACCGCCGCCACCGCCTCGGCGTCGAGCTTGCCCGCTCTCACGTCGGCCTGCAGCTCGGCCGCGGCCTCTTCCGCGCTGAGCGCGGGACGATACGGGCGGGCCTCGCGCATCGACTGGTACGCGTCCACGGCTCCGAGGATCCTCGCCGGCCGGGTGATCGCGGCGCCCGAGAGTCCCTTCGGATACCCGGAGCCGTCCAGCCGCTCGCGGTGCTGGACGGCGATCTCGGCGAGAGGCGCAAGCGCCTCCGACTGGTACAGCATCCGCTCCGTCAGATACGGGTGGAGACGAACGCGCTCCCACTCGCCGGCGCCGAGCGGACC
>DATFSG010000101.1:0-2323 GCA_035262765.1 Gaiellaceae bacterium
GCAGGTGTCGCCGAGCGAGACGACGACGTTCTGCGCCTTGACCAGCGCCGCCGACGGCGTCCCGGTGCTGGTGTCGAAGGTCGTCACCTTGGCGACGCCGGGCAGCTTCTTGATCGCTGCCGCCAGCTGCGGCACGGCGTCGGAGTAGCAGTTGCCGGTGACCAGGAAGTGCAACCCTGACCCGGCAGCGTTCGAGGTGGAAGCCGCCGCCGCGCTCAGCGCACAGCACAAGGCCACGACCAGCACAAGCACGGCCGAAAACCGCGATACCTGCATCTTTTTTGCCCTCTCCCTCTCCCCCGAGTGGAGCTAGCCGGACTCGAACCGGCGACCTCCTGGGTGCGATCCAGGCGCTCTCCCAACTGAGCTATAGCCCCGCGGCGACCCAGTGTAGCTAGGCCGTTTGTCGCTTCTCGTCGAGCTTTCCAGACCGGATCGTCTCGACCATGTCCTTCGATTCTTCGCGGTAGACGCTCCCGTCTTCGAACTCGATCCAGGGGAACTTCTTCTGTCCCGTTTTCTCGATGGTTTGGGCACGGCTCGAGCTCTTGAACGCGGACCCCTCCTGGACGAGCTCGTACTCGACCCCGGAGTCGTCCAGCGACTTCTGGACCCGCCAGCACGGGTGGCCGCCGAACTTCACCCACATGGCGCTACAGCGATGCAGCTTCACTGCCATCTCGTACCTCCTTCGGTCCTACGATACGACCGTGCGCGCGACGTACAAAATCCGGCCGCCGGCCTGGGGCGAGACGCTTGCCGTTCTCCAGTCGGTGAGTCTGCCGGACGGGCCGGAGCACGCGCGGGCCCGGGTGGTCGCCTTCGAGGGCGAGCGCGTGACGGTCGACTTCCCGGCGCGCGCTGACGAGACGAGCGCCGAGCACCTCCTCGCCGCGTGCGTCGCCGGCGAGTGGGCAGACCGCGGCGACTTCGAGTCCTGCCGGCTGATTGAGGTTGAGTGGCCGACGGGGCTGCCCGGCCCGGCGTTCCCCGCAAAGCCGGGAGTCGCGGTCGGAGCGATCGTCAAGCCGGCGCTCGGGCTGAGCCCGGCGGAGGCGGCCGCGGTCGCCGCGGAGCTCGCGGCCGGCGGTGCCGTCCTCGTCAAGGACGACGAGCTGCAACGATCGTCGCCGGAGCGCGTACGCGCCGTGAACGCCGCGATCCCCGAGCACGTCCTTTATGCAGCCAACGTGACCGGCACCGATCTCGACGCGCTCGTCGAGGCCGGTGCGCGGGCGCTGATGATCAACGCATTTCTCGCCGGGCTGGGCTCGATCGCCCGGCTGCGCGAGTACGGGCTCCCGATCTTCGTCCACCGTGTCGGCTCTGCCTTCCTGCGCCGCGGCGGCCCGGTCTCGGTCTCCGCCGGCGTTCTGGCCGAGCTGACGCGACTGCTCGGCGCCGACTACGTCCAGGTCGGGTCGTTCTCGCCGCGCACCTTCGACACCGACGACGAGGTGCGGGAGCAGATCGCGGCCGCCCGCCCCGCGACGGCCGTGATCGGCGGCGGGGTCGGCGCGGACAACGCCCGCGAGCAGCTGGAAAAGGCGGGCACGCGCGACGGCGTGATGCTCCTGCTCGGCTCGGCGGCGTACGGCCACCCCGGCGGCGTGCGCGCCGGCGTTGCGAACGCAGTCGAAGCAATCGCCGGCTAGGCGGCGAAGAGCGTCAAGTCGGGCTCGCGCTCGCCGCGCAGCACGGCGAGGTCGACCGTGACGGAGCGGATGTCGCGCGACTCCGCGAGCGCCACCGCCTGCGGCTTCAGCCGCTGGGCCACGAGGATCCCGCGGCAGCCGGCCTTCGCGGGATCGCGGCGGATGAAGTCCAGATAGCGCGTGAGCTGCTCGACAGCCTCGATCGTCCCGATGCGCTTCACCTCGACCGCGACCCACTCCCCCGCCTCGTCGTGGCACATCAGGTCGACCGGCCCGATCTCGGTCTGCCACTCGCGGCGCACGAGCGTCAGCGGCTCGCCGAGCGTCTCGGGCGCCGCCGCGAGCGCCTCCTGGAGGTCGCGCTCGACGCCGTCCTTCTGCAGCGCCGCCGACTCGCCCATGTCGTGCTCCACGTCGCTCAGCACCTCGAGAAGGCGGATCTCGAGCGCGTCCTCGCTCTTGGGCTTCGTCACGACGAGCCGCTCGCCCTCGTCGGCAATGAAGGTCGGCGCCGTCATCCAGTTGAGCGGCTTGTAGCCGCCGGCGTCGTCGTGGACAAGCACCGAGCCGTCGCCCTTGAGGATGAGCAGCCGCACGGCCTCCGGCAACACCGCCGAGAGACGTCCGGAGTAGGTCACTTCGCAACGGGCGACGATGAGACGCACGCC
>DATFSG010000102.1:0-4026 GCA_035262765.1 Gaiellaceae bacterium
TGCTCGCCGTCCTGCTGCGGTCGCGGCTCGCGGGCGTCATCCCCGCCGTCGCGGGAATCGTCGCCGCCGTCGCGCTCCTGATCCCGCTCGGGACCTGGACGGCGGAGCACACGAAGCGCTACCCGCTCGGCGTCGACAACATCCCGCAGAAGAGCCCGCAGGACCTGCTCCTCCGCGGCGAATGGGAGCAGAACGCCGAGTCGACCGCCCGTCAGATCGGCTTCGCGACGATCGGGATCGCGATCGCGTCGATCGCGTTGATCGTCGCGCTCGACGTCCGGCGCCGTCGAGGAACGGCCGGCTACACGCCTCCGCCACCTCCCATGGTCGCCGGAGAAGCGCAGGTGTCTCCGGCGCTGGACCTCGAGCTGGCCGACTCCGATCTCGTTCGCGGACGCCGCCCGGGCCGCTGGCGGAACTAGAGCACCTTCGAGAGGAACGACTTCGTCCGCTCCTCGCGCGGGTTCACGAGCACCTCGTCGGGGGCGCCGCTCTCGACGACAACTCCTCCGTCCATGAATACGGCGACGTCGCCGGCCTCACGGGCAAAGCCGATCTCGTGCGTCACGACGATCATCGTCATCCCGATTTCCGCGAGGGTACGCATCACGTCCAGAACCTCTCCGACGAGCTCCGGGTCGAGCGCGGACGTCGGCTCGTCGAAGAGCATCAGCTTCGGGTTCATCGCCAGCGCCCGCGCGATTGCGACACGCTGCTGCTGGCCGCCCGAGAGCTGGGACGGGTAGGCGTCGAACTTGTCCGCCAGACCGACCCGCGTGAGCAACTCCTTCGCCGACCGCACGGCGACGTCCTTCGGTGTCTTCTTGACGCGGATCGGAGCCTCGACGACGTTCCCGAGCGCCGTCATGTGTCCGAAGAGGTTGAACCGCTGGAAGACCATCCCGATCCGGGTCCGCTGCCTCGCCACCTCACGGTCGGGCAGCTCGTGGAGCTCGTCGCCGACCTGCCGATAGCCGACGAGCTCGCCGTCGACCCAGAGCCGGCCGGAGTTGATCTGCTCCAGGTGGTTGATGCAGCGGATGAACGTCGTCTTGCCCGAGCCGGACGGGCCGAGGATGCACATCACCTGGCCGGGCTGGACCTCGAGCGTGATGCCTCTCAGCACCTCGAGCTTCCCGAAGCGCTTGTGCACGCCCTCGGCTTTGACCATCGGCGTCATAGGGGCGGCCCCGATTGGTCTCGACGGAAGCCGGCGAACGGCCGGAGGTCGGCCATGTTCAGCCAGAAGTCCTGCATCGCTCGCTGCCGCCCCCGCGTGCCCCGCGCGTAATGGCGCTCGATGTAGTACTGGCCGATCGAGAGAACGGTCGTGCAGATCAGGTACCAGAGGCTCGCGACGATCAGGAGCTGGATGGTCTTGTAGTTCGCCGCATAGATGATCGTGGCCGTGTAGAGAAGGTCGGCCAGCGCGATGAAGGCGACGAGCGACGAGGTCTTGAGCATCGAGATCGTCTCGTTGCCGGTCGGCGGGATGATCACGCGCATCGCTTGCGGAAGCACGATCCGCCGCATCGTCAGCAGCCGGCTCATGCCGAGAGCGTTCGCAGCCTCTGTCTGTCCCTCGTCAACAGACAGGATCCCCGCGCGGACGATCTCCGCCATGTAGGCCGCCTCGTTCAGCCCCAACGCCAGCATCCCGGCTAGGAAGGGGGTGATCAGCGCCTGGACATTGACCTGCGTGAACTCCGGGCCGAGCGGGATCCCGATCGAGACGTGAGGGTAGAGCGAGCCGATGTAGTACCAGAAGATGATCTGGACGAGCACGGGCGTCCCCCGGAAGAACCAGATGTAGACCCAGGCTGCGCCCGAGACGAGCGGGTTCGGCGAGAGCCGCATCACCGCCAGCACGACACCGAGCACGACCCCGATCGCCATCGCAGACGCGGTCAGCTCGAGCGTGAGCAGCAGGCCGCGCAGGATCCGCGGGTCCGTCATGTACTGGCGGACGACGCCCCACTCGAAATTGCCGTTCGTCACCATCGAGACGACGAACGCGTAGAAGAGGAACGCGAGGACGACAGCCGCCACCCACCGGCCGGGATGGCGGACCGGCTTCGCCTTGATTTCGTCGGGCGGGACCGCCGAAGCGGCCCCGCCCGGAGCTATGTCAGCTGATTGCGCCGTTGATCTTCGGGTTGGAGATGGCGCCCTTCTGGACGCCCCACTTCTTCAGGACCTTCTTGTACGCGCCTTGCTTCATCAGGTACTTGACCGCGGCGAGCATCGGCTTCGTCATCCCGTTGCCCTTCGGGAGCGCGATCCCGTACGGCGCAGTCCCGTAGGCCTTGCCGACGAGCTTGAACTGCCCGCTCGACTGCTTGACGATGTAGGCCGCGACGGGCGAGTCGGCCATGCCGATCTGCTGGCGGCCGCTCGAGATCGCCAGGTTCGCCGCGTTCTGGTCGGGATAGGCCTTGACGGTGACGCCCGGCTTGCCTGCCTTCTTGCACTTCTTGTTCTGCGCCGTGGC
Source organism: Gaiellaceae bacterium (assembly GCA_035262765.1). Taxonomy (GTDB): domain Bacteria; phylum Actinomycetota; class Thermoleophilia; order Gaiellales; family Gaiellaceae; genus Palsa-739. Next base: position 2,492 of record DATFSG010000102.1, read on the forward strand.
GTCGGCCTGCTCGGTGGTGCCGTTCTCGACGGCAACGGACTTGCCGCACAGCGAGGAGAGACCGGTGACCGCAGGACCACCGGATGCCTTCTCGTAGAACGACGTCCCGGCCGAGAAGTACGTCACGAAGTCGACGACCTTCTGTCGTGCTTTCGTGTCGGTGAACGACGACATCCCGACGTCGTACTTGTGCGACTTGAGGCCGGGGATGATCCCGTCGAAGCTCGCGTTCTGAACCTTGACCTTCAGGCCCATGACGATCCCCAGATCCTTCGCGAGGTCGGCGTCGACGCCGATGACCGTCTTGCCGTCCTTGGCGATGAACTCCATCGGCGCGTAGGTCGCGTCGGAGGCGACGATGATCGTCCCCTTGTGACGGATCTTCGCGGGGACCATCTTGGCGATCTTCGGCTGCTTCGTGAGCTTCGAGTTTGATGTCGCGCTCGACGCGCCGGCGAAGCCGACGACGACGAGCGCAAGGGCTGAGGCCGCCAACAGCAGCCCAGCGAGACGGCGAAACATTTTCAGTACCTCCTCCTACGACCTTTGACCAGCGTGGCTCCTGCAAGTGCAGAGCGCCATCGTATGAGGTTCGACGCCGAAAACGAAGCCCGGTTGGCCTCTCACCGAGTTGCGAACGGGTCGCCGAGGAGCGAGCCGATACACAAGTTGTCCATCTGCAGCGACCAGGTCGTTCCCCCACGCTTGAACTTGAGAACGACGTTGCCGCATTGATAGAAGCCCGGCGGCTCCCCGTTCGGGATGATGAGCCGGCGGTTGGGGCTAGCCCACCACGGTGCATACCCGTGGCTTACGCCGAAGGACGGTCCCGTGTCCGTTTTCTGGCCGGCCACGTCGACGTAGTTGTTGCCCTCGGTGTCGTGGCCCTGGATTCCTCCATGGAAGACCGCGCTCACGATCGACACGGTGGGATCGTGGTTCGTGGCCACGAAGTGGTAATTGTCGAGGGCAACCGTTTCGAGGCTGTCTCTGTAGGTCCCCCTTTCGTAGCTCATCGTGAAGCACACCCTGACGGCCTGAGCCGCAGAGTCCCATTCACATTCCCCTTTGCTGTCAGCGACGTCCGCGAGCGCGGCCGGCACGGCAAGAGCGACCACAGCTACGACGACTGCTGCGATGACTGCTCTCCTGAGGAGCGAAGCACCCATCTGTTCCCCTTTGCTTACCTGCATGGAGGCGGCGAGCCATTCCGCCTGGAGTGGCGAGTATCCGCCGTGTCGTCAGGCGTGTCAACGGGCTAAGCGCATGTAAGGAAATCGTTAGCCACGTTAGGGGTTTTGCTAACCTGGTTAACGAAATGCCAACTCAGGCGACGAAGCAGCAGCTCGATGCGATGGCGGTGGCCGACAGCCTCCGGCCCACGCTGCTGCGCCTCGCTCGTGAGCTGCGCAGGGAGAAGATCGCCGGCGTCTCGCCGCACCAGGTCGGCCTGCTCGTTGCAATCAAGTACACGCCCGGCGTCACCGTCGGGGCACTCGCCGCGGAGGAACGAGTCTCCACGGCCGCGATGTCGA
>DATFSG010000103.1:0-3069 GCA_035262765.1 Gaiellaceae bacterium
CACCAGAAGCTGATCGAGGAGTCGCCGTCGCCCGCGCTCGACGACGAGCGCCGCGAGGAGATGGAGGCCGCCGCCGAGCGCGCCTGCGAGCACATCGGCTACCGCAACGCCGGCACCTTCGAGTTCCTCGTCGGGCCGGACGGCTCGTTCTCCTTCATCGAGCTGAACGCGCGGCTCCAGGTGGAACACCCGGTCACCGAGGCGATCGTCGGGATCGACCTCGTCCGCGAGCAGGTGCGGATCGCGGCCGGCGACGCGCTCGCGCACGGCGGCCGTGCCGGCCCGCGACGCGGGCACGCGATCGAGCTGCGGATCAACGCCGAGGATCCCGCGCGCGGCTTCGCTCCGGCACCCGGACGGATCGAGCGGTTCCGGCCGCCCCTCGGGCCCGGCGTCCGCATCGACACCTTCGTCGAGGACGGGACGGTGATCTCGCCGCACTACGACTCGCTGATCGCGAAGCTGATCGTCACCGACGGCACTCGCCGCCTGGCGATCGCGCGGGCCAGGCGAGCGTTGAGCGAGTTCGTGATCGAGGGCGTCCCGACCACGCGGGATGTGCTGTACGACATCCTCGGCAGCGACGAGTTCCGGAGCGGCGAGTACTCGACGTCCTTCCTCGAGGAGGCCGGAGCGCGTCTGCCGGCGCTGGCCGGCTCGTGAGCCGTGTGCTCGTCGAGGAGGACGGGGGCTCGGTGCGCGTGAGCGAGGCCGCGCTGAGCGAGATCGTGCGGCGGGCGGTCGCGTCGGTCGACGGCGCGCAACTGCGCAAGGGACGGAGGCGTCTTGGCGTCGAGCTCGAGGACGGACGAGCCCGCGCCGACCTGCGGCTCGTCGTCGCGTACGGCCGCGTCCTGCCCGAGGTCTGCAGGGCCGTGCAGGCGCAGGTCGCCGACGCCCTCGCAGGGATGTGCGACGTCGAGGTCGAGGCCGTCCACGTCACGGTGGAGGAGCTCGTCCGGCCGTGAGCACGATCAGCCGTCGCGAGGCACGGCGCGCCGCCGTCTTCATGCTTTTCCAGTGGGACGTCACTGGCCGGCCACTCGGCTCGCTCTACGAGGGCGAGGTCGACAGCTACACGCTGCGGCTCGCGGATGCCGTGACCGAGCACGCGGTCGAGCTCGACGACCGGATCACTTCCGCCTCCGACGACTGGACCGCCGACCGCCTCGGCGCGGTCGAGCGCAACGTCCTGCGCGTCGCGCTCGAGGAGCTCGACGAGGGAGAGGTGCCGGTCGAGGTTGTGCTCGACGAGGCGGTCACGCTGGCGAAGCGCTATGCATCCGAGGATGCTGCGAGGCTGGTGAACGGGATCCTGGGCAAGCTTGTACGGGAGGAACAGGCGAAGTGAGCGCGGACGAATCGCTGTCGAGGGCGGAGGAGCTGCTGGCGCGGGTCGAGGCGGCGCGCGCCGAGCTCGAGCAGCTCTCGGAGGGAGACGGCGGCTCGCCCGAGCGGACGATCGAGCTGCTCGGCGAGCTGTCGGAGCTCGCGAAGGCCGTCGAAGAAGAGCTGACCCGCGCACAACGCGCTGCGGAGTCGGATGCACAGTCCTGACGAGCTCAAGGCGCTTGTCGACGAGGCGCTGGAGCGGCTCGACCTCTGGCCCGAGCTGCACGGCCAGGCGACGTCGGTGCGCTACGCGCTCGAGGTCGGCGGCAAGCGCGTGCGTCCCGTGCTCTCGCTCGCGGTGGGGGAGGCGCTCGGCGCGCCGGTGGAGCAGGTCATGCCGGCGGCGCTCGCGATCGAGCTCGTCCACACGTTCTCGCTCGTCCACGACGACCTGCCGGCGATGGACGACGACGAGGAACGGCGCGGCCATCCCTCGACCTGGAAGAAGTTCGGCGAAGGCGTCGGCGTCCTAGCGGGCGACGCGTTGCTGGGGGAGGCGGTCCGCCTGGCGGCGCGCTACGAGTCGTCGGCGGTCACGCGAGAGCTCGCCGAGGCGACGCTCGGGATGATCGGCGGGCAATACCTCGACACGATGGTCGACGGCTACGACCTCGCCGCTGTGCATCGGCTCAAGACGGGGCGGCTCTTCTACGCGTCGGTGACGATGGCTCTCTGGGCGGCGGAGCTGCCCGAGGCCGAGCAGGCGCCGTGGCGCTCGTTCGCGGAAGAGCTTGGCCTCCTGTTCCAGATCGTCGACGACATCCTCGACGCCGACGGCTATGTGCGCGAGCACGGCGTCGAGGCGGCTCGAGGCTACGCCGACGATGCCGCGGAGCGGGCGCGCGGCCGTCTCGCCGAGGTCGACGCGGACACGTCCGTCCTGCGCGACATCGTCGACGGGCTCGCCGTCCGCACGGTATGAAGATCATCGCCGTCGCGAGCGGCAAGGGCGGCGTCGGCAAGTCGACGGTCAGCCTGGGCCTGGCTCGCGCCCTCGCCGCCCGCGGCGCTGACGTCGGCCTGCTGGACGCAGACGTCTACGGCCCGGACATCCCGCTCATGCTCGGGCTGAAGCAGACACGCGATCTCAGGCGGTGGGCGCTCGGTCGGAACCCGGAGTTCGGTCGTCTGCGACTCGAGCCCGTCGAGGCGCTCGGTTTGAAGGTCATGTCGGTCGGGTTTCTCGTCTCGGAGCGGCAATCTTTCGCGCTACCGGCGCAGCTGACGACGCATGTGTGGAAGCAGTTCGTCGACGACGTCGACTGGGGCGAGCTCGCCTACCTCGTCGTGGACCTGCCGCCCGGTACGGCCGATCTGCAGCAGCACGTCTTCAAGGCCGGGGAGCTGGCCGGCGCGCTCATCGTCCTCGGGCCGCAGGACGCGGCCCACCTCGACGCGCGGAAGCTGCTGGACACGCTGCGCGAGGCTCGTGTTCCGGTGCTCGGGGCTGTCGAGAACATGAGCGGCCTCCGCTGCCCGCACTGCGGGGAGGTCGTCGAGGTCTTTCCGCCCGTCGCGCCCGAGCGGTCGCTCATCCGGGAGGTCGAGCTCCTGGCGTCGATCCCGCTCGACCCCTCCTTCGCACGAGTCAACGGCGTCGCGCCCGTGTTCGCCGAGCTCGCGGATCGCGTCGTCGAGCACCTCGCGGCTTGAACTTCGAGGATCTGCTCGAGGTCG
>DATFSG010000104.1:0-5288 GCA_035262765.1 Gaiellaceae bacterium
GCGGCGAGCTCACGACGGCGTGGACGTGGCTCGCGGCCGGCCACTTCAGTGTCCCGCTGCAGCTCCTGGTCGACCCGCTGAGCACGATGATGATGCTGATCGTCAGCGGCGTCGGCGGGCTGATCGTCCTCTACTCGGTCGGCTACATGCACCGTGACGACGAGGAGCGGCGCTACTTCGCGTACATCGCGTTCTTCGTCTTCTCGATGCTCCTGCTCGTCGAGGGCGGCAACCTGCTCATGCTCCTCGTCGGCTGGGGGCTCGTCGGCCTCTCTTCCTATCTGCTGATCGGCTTCTGGCACGACCGGCCTACCGCGGTGGCGGCCGCCAAGAAGGCGTTCGTGATGAACGCGTTCGGAGACGCGACGATGGCGCTCGCCCTCTTCATCATCATCGCCCACACAAACTCGCTCTCGTTCTCGACGCTCAACGTCCACTTCTCCTCGACGCAGGCGAACCTCATCGCACTCGGCCTGCTCGGCGGCGCGGTGGCCAAGTCCGCGCAGATCCCGTTGCAGACATGGCTGCCCGACGCGATGGAAGGCCCGACGCCGGTCAGCGCCCTGATCCACGCTGCCACGATGGTCACCGCCGGCGTCTACCTGATCGCACGCACGCATCCGATCTTCGAGCAGGCGCGGACGATCGAGCTGCTCGCGGCCGGCGCCGGCGCGCTCACGCTGCTCGTCGCCGGGCTGATCGCGCTCGTCCAGACGGATATCAAGCGGGTCATCGCCTACTCGACGATGTCCCAGATCGGCTACATGTTCGTCGGCGTTGGCGTCGGCGGCTACGCGAACGGGATGTTCCACCTCATGACGCACGCCTTCTTCAAGGCGCTGCTCTTCATGACGGCCGGTTTGGCGATCCACGCGCTCGCGAACGAGCAGGACATCCGCAAGATGCGCGGGCTCGGGAAGGTGATGCCGTTCACGAAGTGGTGCTTCCTCGCCGGCGCGCTGGCGCTCGTCGGCATCCCGCCGTTCTCCGGGTGGTTCTCGAAGGACCCGATCATCGCCTCGACCCTCAACATCGGGTGGTACGGCTACATCTTCTACGCCTGCGGGATCGTCGGCGCGTTCCTGACAGGCCTCTACACCTTCCGGCTCTGGTACCTCGTCTTCCCGGGCGAGCCGAGCCCGTTCGTGCGGGAGCACTACCACGACCACCACGGCCGTGAGGGCGCGTGGACGATGCTCGTGCCGGTCGGGATCCTCGCGGTGCTCGCGACCGTTGGCGGCTGGATCCAGTTCCCGCCGCACTGGGATCCGATCACCAAGTGGCTGGCATCCGTCGCGCCGTCGATCCCGGACGCAGTGGCGAGCTCGACGCAGGAGACGGTCACGTCGATCGTGTCCCCACTCGTGGGCCTTGCGGGCATCGCAGTCGCGTGGGCGATCTACTCCGAGCGGAAGCTCACGATCCCCGCAGTTCCGACCGTGCGGCGCTGGCTCGAGAACAAGTTCTACTTCGACTGGCTCTACGACCGGATCTTCTACGCGCCGAGCGCCTGGCTCGCCACCGGCCTGCGCCGCGAGTTCGAGGAGCCCGTCATCCTCCAGACCGGCGACGACGTCGGTGAGACGACGCTCGCCACCGGGAGCCTCGTGCGCCGGCTCCAGACCGGCCTCCTCCGCACCTACGTCCTGTTCCTCGCCGCGGGAGCGGCGGCCGTCGTCCTCGCCTTCCTGATCGCCAAGTGAACGCCTCGTACCTGACCTCGATCCTGATCTGGCTGCCTGTCGCAGGCGCGATCCTGATCTGGCTGCTGCCGCTGTCCCGCTACGCGACAGGAGCGCTGGCGCTGCTCATCTCGTTCGCCGAGGTCGGGCTCTGGATCAAGCAGGCGGCCCACTTCGACTTCTCGCAACCGGGCCTGCAGATGTCGGAGCGCGCGAACTGGTTCGGCGACCTCGGCGTCTCGTACCACGTCGGCGTCTACGGCTTCTCGCTCTGGCTCGTCGGCCTCACCGTCGTCGGGATGGCCGCGTGCACCGCCTACGGCTTCTGGGTCGGGCGCGACCGGCCGCGCGCTTACTTCGGGCTGATGCTGCTGCTCACGGGCGCGACGGTCGGCGTGTTCGAGGCCCAGGATCTGCTCCTCTTCTACGCCTTCTTCGAAGCGATGCTGATCCCGCTCTACATCCTGATCGGCGTCTGGGGCGGCGCGAAGCGGCTGGAGGCGACCGTCAAGTTCGTCCTCTACACGATGGCCGGCTCGCTGCTGATGCTCGCCGCGATCGTCGTCTACGGCCTGCAGGCCGGCACGTTCGACCTCGTGGACGGCCCGGCAAGCGGGAGCCGCTGGCTGTTCCTCGGCTTCATGGTCGCGTTCGTGATCAAGGCGCCGCTGTTCCCGTTCCACGGCTGGCTGCCGGACGCGTACCGGGAGGCGCCACCCGAGGTGGCCGCCGTTCTCTCGGGCGTGATCGCCAAGGCGGGCCTGTACGGGATGTTGCGGATCGCGATCACGAAGTTCCCGGACCCGACCGGCTACTACCGGACGACGGTGCTCGCGCTCGCGGCGGCGGCGCTCGTGTACGGCTCGCTGCTCGCTTTCCGTGCGCCCGACTTCCGAGGCGTCGTCGCGTACTCGTCCCTCGCGCAGTCGGGGCTGATCGCGCTCGGGCTCTTCGCCGGCACCGATCTCGGCTTCGACGGGGCCGTGCTGCAGATGGTCGCGCACGGGCTGATCTCGATCTCGCTCTTCCTGATCGCGGGCGCCGTGGAGCGGCGGACGACGACCGGCGAATTCCGGCTGCTCGGGGGCATGGCGAAAGGCAGACCTGCGCTCGCGACGCTGCTGATGGTCGTCGGCGTGATCTCGCTCGCCGTGCCCGGCTCCGCCTCGTTCGCGGGCGAGTTCCTCATCCTCGGCGGCGTGTTCCAACGCGACTGGTGGTGGGCAGTGATCGGCGCCGGCGCGATCGTGCTTGCCGCGATGTACATGCTGCGGCTGATCTCGGCCGTGCTGCACGAGGCGCGCGGCTCGACCGTCTCGGACGCGGCGCTCGACCTGCGGCCGGGCGAGCTCGCGCTCGTCGTGCCGCTCGTGTGCGGGCTGCTCTTCCTCTCCGCGTGGCCGGCAGGCATCAGCAACCACTCCTTCTTCGGCCCGAGCCCGACCGCGGCCGTGAAGAGCGGGTTCAAGTGATCAACACGCCGTCCATCGACTGGTTCGGGCTGAGCCCGGTCCTCACGCTGATCGGAACGTCGTTCTTCGCGCTGCTGTGCGCGGTGCTCATGCCGCGCGCCGCGCGGCGCATCGCTGCCGCATCGATCTCGGCCGGCGGCTTCGTCGCCGGCATCGTCCTCGCCGTCTGGCTCTACGTCGACACCCCGAACGGTCACACGATCGCCGCCGACGCCTACTACCGCGACCGCTGGACCTCGCTCGGCCAGATCATCATCTTCGCGGTCGGGCTCGCGACGACGCTCGTCGCAGTCGAGCACATCCCGGGCTGGGGACGCGACGCCGACCGCTCGCGGCGCGACGACCACATCGCCGAGTTCTTCGCGCTTCTCCTCGCATCGGCAGCCGGAATGGCCTTCTTCGTCGGCGCCGCGAACCTGATCGTGCTCTTCCTCTCCCTCGAGTGGTTCTCGATCACGCTCTACGTGATGTGCGCGATCGACTACGACCTCGAGGGCTCGCTCGAGGCCGGGCTGAAGTACCTGATCATCGGCTCGTTCGGGGCCGGCGCGCTGCTGTTCGGCTCGGCCCTCGTGTACGGCGCCACCGGGAAGGTCTCGTTCACCGGCATCGCGACGGCGATCGGTTCCCGGGGATTGACGGGCGACACGTTCGTGGTCGTCGGGATCGCACTGATGATCGTCGGGCTCGGCTTCAAGATGTCCGCGGCGCCGTTCCACATGTGGACGCCGGACGTCTACGAAGGCGCGCCGACCACGGTGACGGCGTGGATGTCGTCGGCCACCAAGGTTGCGGCGCTGCTCCTCACGTTCCGCGTGATGACGACCGCGTTCCCGCAGAACCAGCACCTCTGGGGCTGGGCCTTCGCGATCATCGCCACCATCTCGCTCGCGATCGGCAACTTCGCGGCGCTCGTGCAGAAAAACGTGAAGCGGATCCTCGCCTACTCGGCGATCGCGCAGGCCGGCTTCATGCTGATCGGGCTCAGCACGGGCAGCGCGCTCGGCGGCCGCGCGCTCATGTACTACCTCATTCCCTATTCGGCAGCCGCGTTCGGCTCGTTCGCGATCATCGCGGCCCGGGAGCGGGAGCTCGGCGTGCCCGTGACGCTCGAGAACCTCGCGGGCTTCGGCTGGGAGCGGCCGTTCCTCGGTGTCGCGATGTGGTTCTTCGTGTTCGGCTTCGCCGGCCTGCCGCTCACCGGCGGCTTCGTCGGCAAGTTCTACGTCTTCGCGGCCGCGTACGACCACGGTTGGACGTGGCTCGTGATCGTTGGCGTGCTCGCGACGCTGGTCAGCCTCTACTACTACCTCGGGATCGTGCGCGCGATGTACATGCGCCCGTCCGAGGAGCTCGCGATCGTCGGGGGCTCACCGCCTCGGGAGCGGCTGCTGCACCTCGCAGTCGGCGCCGCGCTGGTCGTCGCGGTCGGCTCGCTCTTCGCCGTCGAGCCGCTGATCACGCTCGCGAAGCACGCCACCTCGGCCCTCGGGCTCTAAGCAGCGCGAGAGAGGTACTCGTCGACCTCGGCGGGCCGCAGGCGCTGCGGACGGCGCGTCCGCTGCGGCACGCGCACCGGCTCCAGCACCCAGGCCACGAGCGGAATCGCGTAAGCCAGCAGCGCGAGAAGCAGCGCCCACGTCGCGAGCGGAGATGCGGCACCGCCGGTCGGAGCGTTCTCCCGTGCGGCCGAAGCAACAACGACGAGCGCGAGCGCCACGCTCCCCGTCACGGCGCGCAGCAGGGCGGGCCGTCCCTCGAGCGTGTCGCTGACGGCGACGAAGGCCGACGCTGCGGCCGCGGGAACAGCCAGGAGACCGAGCCAGAGCGCGAGCCCGGCGAGACCTACGGCCCCGGCCGCCAACGCAGCCGTCGCGAGCACCAGGGGCAGGAGCCGCGAACCCACATCTAAAGGTTCACGGCGGCATCGGACGGTCCTTCCTGAGTAGGCTCGCTGCGTCCCACTCCAAGGAGCCCTTGCATGCCCGAAACGACCCTGACCTGGCTCGGCCACGCAACCTTTCGCTTCGACACGCCCGGCGGGAAGCGCGTTTACATCGACCCCTTCCTGAACGGGAACCCGAAGTGCCCCGAGTCGGAACTCGAGCCCGAGCGGATCGACGTGATCGCGCTC